>JAVBLQ010000145.1:0-7428 GCA_031553435.1 Bacteroidales bacterium
AGCAGGGCTATTGCTGGCCTTAGCCTTACCGGCAGGTGCGCAAGGCCTGTATGGCAACAAGAAACAGGCGGCAAAGGAAGAAACGGCTGCCTCCAAACCGATGTTCCGCTCTACACAGGAAGACTGGGACCCGGAAAACCCAGGTGACCCCAACCCGACGGAAACTCTACCTGTAGGCGAAGGAACACTCATGCTGGCACTCCTTGTTGGTGCAAAATTTATGATAGAAAAGAAATTACGAATTAGGAAATGAAAAATAATCATGCTTTTGTCTGTATGGGTGCAATATTTTGTATCCATATCACAACAATATTAATAAAAACAACAATAAGCAACATATTATGAAAATAAAACAATTACTGATTGCCACTCTGGCAACACTTTTTATTCTTTCCTCCACTGCACAAGTACGTATCGGAGGTAATACCGTCGCTGAGCAAGGAGCTATACTTGATTTATCGTCCACCACTTATACTGGAGGATTGAAGCTACCCAATATAACTATTACTGATTTGGGTAAAATTCCGAACACTTTCACGGATGTTTCCGTACAAGGCCAGGATACGAACCAGAGCCTGAAAGGCTTAATGGTTTACAACACAACCGCCTCTACAGGCATTGAAACCGGCGTTTACACTTGGAACGGCGACAATTGGGTTAAATCTGGAGATAATACTTTGACAGGTACCCCTGCCGATTGGGTAACCACCAATGGTGCTATTGGTGACGGAACCTATGAAAGTAACTTTATAAATGTTTGTCCTACCACTAATGTGCTGATTACTGCTAAATCGGGCTATACACTTTCTAATGTGGTAAATGGAAGTCTTTCAGGTAATGTGGTTACTTTCAAGACTGTAGGTTACGAAACAATGTTGGGTTCTGTTACAGTAACGAATAATGGCAAGATAAATGTTGTTTATGTAACCGTCAATCCATGCGATTGTGGAATAAACGGTGTAGCCGTTTCACAAACCATCGGTACAAATTTATACTTGACACACCGCTATGCTACAGGTACAAATGGAGCTTACCAATGCTGGATGGTTGAAAACCTGAAAGAAGGAGACTACAATCCTAATTCCAATGTATTGGGAGCTACCGGTCGTGCTGATATTAATGGCTATGGAGGCAATGGTTCAACTAGTAGTGGAGGTGGTCCCTATGCTTTAGGTGCTAGAGGTTATTATTATACTTGGTATCAGTCACAAAATGCATGTCCATCAGGTTGGTCATTATCTACTGAAGATCAATACGATAAATTATTTGGTTTGAATGGACAAACCAAAGTAATGGGAGAAGCTGATTCAACTACTAGTGATGGTCGTTGGTGGCATGGAACTATTGCTGGGGAAACTTCTATTGCTGGAGGTTTCAGCCTTGTTAGCGATGCTTGGTATCGTTGGGGGATTGGCGGCTTTTGGTGGGCATCTGGTGATACTGGAAGGGTCTATTATGGTGGTAGCAGTGGTTGGTTGGATACAAGTACAGAAATCAACTTTTGGTACGCTGTTCGTTGCGTCAAAAATTAATATTTAATCCAGAATCCACTGATAATCAAGATAATATCAGAGGATTACAGTCCAAATCCGCAATAACAGTATAAACAACAAAATATAATGATATATGAAGATTAAATATTTATTAATGATTACATTAGCAATCCTGTTTATTCTTCCCGCTACTGCTCAGGTACGTGTTGGAAGTTTGGATGCACCAGAGAAAGGCGCAATTCTTGATTTATCATCTACTTCTTTTGTAGGTGGTTTAAAACTGCCTAATGTTACCATTACGGACTTAGGTAAAATTCCAATTGCCTTTACGGATGCTTCCGTACAAGGCCAGGACGTGAACCAAAATCTCAAAGGTTTGATGGTTTACAATATGATTGCCTCTACAGGTATTGAAATCGGTGTTTATGTTTGGGATGGCGACAACTGGATTAGTTTTGGTTCGAATGCTCCGGTGCCTCCTCCTACTCAGGGTACATTACCATAATTTTTCAAGCATTAACATGGAAAGAATCTTACGTCATATATATGATTATCTAACAGTTTAACTGGTATACATCATCAGAATTGATAATATAAATTAATTTTGATGATGTATTCATATATTTTTTCGTTGTGAAATGGAAAAAAGAGAGATTCAACACAGGAATATTTCATATACAAATATAATTATTTGGGTGAAACATCAGATAATTATATTCTTTATTAAAAACAAACACAAAATGAAATAGAGTATTGAAGTCTGCTTAAGAAGGCAATACCTGTGTTGAAACTCTTTAAATAACTGAAAACTGTGAATAAGTACATGGTAAAAGTTAGTTTATACTATTTTTACTATGTACTTATGAACATTAGACCAGCAATCCTGAATCTTAATAGCAAATGAATTTAAAGATCATTGATAAACAATCATTTGACTCAAAATTTATATCGAACTCATTTACTTATTTAAATGACGACCTTGATAAGCGTTATTCAACGACCTTGATAAGCGTTATTCGACGACCTTGTGAATGTCCTCGAAACGGGCAACTATAAATAACCGCGGGTGAAACCCGTGGAGATCAGAAAAACCATACACTATTACGTCCCTGAAAGGGGCGAATGTCCGAATCGGTTACAATTCAACCCCTTCGAGACAAAAAAGAACTTAACACCCCTGCTTGTGAAGGGTGAATTGTGTTTGTCGCCTCTTCACAACAAGTGAAGCGACCTTCACCATTCACCTTCACATGGATTTCATTTTGAAAATTTAAGCACTCTCTTCCAAATTAATTTTGACGATGTACTAAGTTACAACAGTTCGTTCAAAACGTGAATAAATGATTGATAGCAAAATAAGATAGGAATTATTTGGTAAAAACCGCAGGAATACGTATCATTAGGGCAATGACTACCAATCGATTGCTCACGATATGACCCCTGCGATTTATATTCAATATTCAGAGATAGTTCTTAGTGCATTAACAAATGCAAAGTTAAAAATAAATAATAACCGTCGCGAATTTATGCTGGAAATATTCCTGTTATACTTGAGCATTCCCAATCGAATTAATTTTCTTCAACTGGGCCGTTACAGTCCCTTTGGAGAACAGCGCTTTCGCCGGCAATTCGAAAAAGGGTTTGATTTCTTCCCGTTCAATAGCTCCCTGTCATTGTTGTGGGTTTGTGAATTCAGCCCATTTCAATGTGAAGTCTTGTTTTCCGACAATTATAAAATCGATGAAATATTGATTTCACTTTGAAAATTTAAAAGGATAATTCGGTTTATTATTATATTTTTGTGGTTCTAAACGCTGCTAAACTTTGTATCCTGCATGAAAGAAAAAGAAATAGAACTGCGAAGTGAAGAATTTCAGGAAGTACTTGGAACCATTCCTCCATGGATTCAACGTTGGGGGATCACAGTAGTATTCGTTATTGTTACTATCATTCTGACAGGTAGTTCCATTTTCAAATACCCTGATATTATCAGCGCTTCCATGACCCTAACAGGAACTACGCCACCGGCTTCGATCATCGCCAGAATGCAAGGAAAACTTACGGAATTGAATGTAAAAGATAACCAATTTGTCAAAAAAGGCGATTATCTGGCGGTTATCGAAAATTCTTCAAAGACGGCAGATATTTTATTTTTGAAAAATTATCTGAATCAGATCAATAATAACCCGGACTCCATCCGTTCATTTCCTCCTAAAAAAATGGAATTGGGGAACATGCAATCATTGTATTCTTCTTTCTACATGGCTTTATTTGAATACTCCGAATTTTTGCGATTGAAATACTATCCTCAGAAAATTAATATGATGAAAAATCGGATCAACCAATACGAAAGCTATTATAAAATCCTGAATCGCCAATCCGAAATAGTAGGAAAACAACTGACTATAACCAAAAATCAATTCGACAGAGATTCTTCCTTGAATAAATCCGGAGTCATATCCCTCCAGGATCTGGAAACAAGCAAAAATCAATATCTGCAGGGAAATCTTTCTTTGGAAAATATGAATACGACCTTAAAAAACACGGAAATTCAAATTACCCAAATGAAAGAGGGCCTTTTAGACAACGAATATCAATATGTTGAAAAGAAGAATAATCTGGAAACCCAACTCAAAGGCTACATCACACAGTTGTTAGCAGAAATACAGACATGGGAAATTAATTATGCCCTGATTGCTCCTATTGACGGGAAAATTACTTTTACTACTTATTGGGCTGAAAATCAAAATGTAATGGCAGGAGACAATATTTTCAATATTATCCCATCCAATACAGGCGATTTCATCGGCAAAGCATCATTGCCTATTGCACGGTCGGGAAAAGCCAAAGTCGGACAGAAGGTTAATATTCATTTCCACAATTTTCCTGATGAAGAATTCGGCATGGTTAAAGGAACTGTTCAGAATATCTCCCTGATTCCTGTAAACGGAAAAGAAAACGGATCGGCTTCTTATGTCGTAGAAATAGAATTATATAACGGACTGAAAACAACATACAAAAAAGAATTGCCATATCTTCCTTCCATGGAAGCAACAGCAGATATCATAACAGAAGATATATCTTTGCTTCAACGATTTATTATGCCGTTACGGAAAATATGGAAAGAAGGAATGGATTCGCAATAAATTTTTAAAAATGCAGTTTAATTAGTTGGAAGCATTCATACTGTTCATTTTATGAAATTTATGAAACATATTTATCATCTCAATGAATAACCAATAAAAATCAAAATAATGGCAAAACTTTTAACCGACAACAAAATAAGCTTTGAAATAGAGCGAATTATCATAGAGGCGACCGAACAAATCGTTCTGATTGCTCCCTGTATGAAACTTCATCATCGTTACATTGCCGCATTGCGCAATCAAAAGGTAAATCCCAAATTGGAAGTGATCGTTGTTTTCGGCAAAAATGAAAATAAATTTTCTCAAGGTACAAGCCAGGAAGATATTGATTTTTTCAAAGATTTTCCAAACGTGCAGATCCGCCACGAAAAAAGATTGAATACGAAATATTATGCCAATGAAAATACAGGTGTTTTGACTTCAATGGATTTATTAGGTTCATCACAAGATCATAACATCGAAAGCGGTGTGATGGTCACAACCAAGAATCTGATCGGGAATATCGCCAGTGGAATCAAGGAAAATTTTGATTTGCAAACAAATGAATATTTTCAACAGGTCATCAAACAATCCGAACTACTTTTTCATAAAATACCACAATTCAGTGGCGGTGTATTTGGAACCGGATTAAGTAAAAAATATTTGAACTCAAAAGTAGAGGTAGATATTCTTGCTGGTTTTTTTTCAGCCACCGAAAACGCCAATCTTCCAATGGAAGAAAAACCTACACCTGTTGAAACAAAAGCACCTCAACCAGAAGAAAAAAAACCTCTGCATGAAGAAATTACTCCTCTACCGGAAGAAAAAATAAATTTCCAGGAAGAACCCAGGCCTGTCCGCCATGGTTATTGTATCAGGACGGGTATAGAAATACCTTTTAATCCACAAATGCCATTCAGTGGTGAATCTTACCGGAATTGGGCAACATCCGGAAACGAATATCATCCGGAAAATTATTGCCATTACAGCGGAGAACGCTCATACGGAGAAACCTGTCATGCAAATCCGATTATGAGGAAAAATTGGGATAAGGCCAGAACAGATTTTGGTTTTTAGACGAGTGAAAATTCAAATTCATCATACCTTGTTATAAATATTCATGACATTATCAATAATCGTCGCTATCGGCAAAAACAATGAAATCGGACGGGGAAATGATCTGCTTTGGAGGCTTCCTGCTGATATGAAGCGATTCAAAGAACTAACCACCGGACATACTATTGTCATGGGACGAAAAACTTTTGAATCTTTGCCCAAAGGCGCTTTACCCAACAGAAAAAATATTGTTTTAAGTAAAAACAAAGATTTATCTTTTGAGAATTGTTATGTTTTTTCTTCCTTAGACGAAATATTAGTCAAATTCCGCGATGAAGAAGAAATCTTTATTATCGGAGGAGGACAAATCTACGAACAAACCCTTCCTTATGCCGATAAGTTGTATTTAACCAGAGTGCATGCGGATTTTCCTGAAGCAGACACATTTTTTCCGGTAATCAATTGGGCTGAATGGCAAGAAGTACAAAGAGAAATTTATTTGGCCGACGAAAAAAATCCTTATTCTTTTATATTTTATGAATACGAAAGAAAAATATAAAATCCACAGGTATTTCATAATTTTAATCTGCCTGTTTTTTACGCCTCAGATAGTCGCATCGAAAGCCATTCACTTCAAAAATTCTGTTTTATTTGAGAGACCGGTTTTAAATTTTCATTTTATTTTTATTTATCAAAATAAAATCTTACCTTTGTCCCCTCAAAGTTAATTATATATACAATTTTATGTACTTAGATTCAGAAAAGAAGAAAGAAATCTTTGCGAAGTACGGAAAGTCTAACACTGATACTGGCTCACCTGAAGCACAGATAGCATTGTTTTCATACCGTATATCGCATTTGACTGAGCACCTCAAGTCAAATCACAAAGATTATAACACTGAAAGATCATTGAAAATGATGGTAGGAAAACGTCGTCGTTTACTCGACTATCTTGTAAGAACTGATATCGAAAGATATCGCGCCATCATTAAAGAATTAGGAATCAGAAAATAAATCTGACGGGCACTTCGGTGTTGTAATTCTTAAAACGTATAACCAATTGGCTAACATTGATTTGTTGTCAATTGGTTTTTTGTTTTTAATTGAATAAACACAAAGAAACAGAAAACTGCGTGTTTTTGTGTCTTCGTATTAAAAACAAAAACAACTACCTGAATTTAGATAGTCGCCTTCAACTTAGTCGGGGTGAGACGACTCGAACGTCCGACCTCCACGTCCCGAACGTGGCGCGCTGCCAACTGTGCTACACCCCGTGACAATTTTGCAATGCAAAGGTAATAATATTTTCAAAAAATCGTATTTTCATTGCAAATAATTTTAGAACATAAAAAATTATATTACCTTTGCAACCGCAAAAACGTTGGTGCCATAGCTCAGTTGGTAGAGCAACGGACTGAAAATCCGTGTGTCCCTAGTTCGATTCTTGGTGGCACCACCCAGAAGGGAAGTTAAGAAATTAGCTTCCCTTTTTTAGTTATACTGAAATTATAAAAATTAGACCTCATACATACTGATTCACAGTATTTTACAACAAACCTCAGAATAGCTCAATTAAGTTAAACTGAAAAGACTCAAAAAAAGGAACGACCCACCGGGTGTGCAAAAAGTGTACATTGAAAAAGAAACTTTTGGCTTTCGATATTTCTATTCTTAGAAAATTAAAGCAGTAAAGTTATGGTGAAACTCAAGTTTATCATTCGGGACGGTGCTCTCGTTTTAAGAATCAGTGAAAA
>JAVBLQ010000062.1:0-31579 GCA_031553435.1 Bacteroidales bacterium
ATTGAACCTCACTGATTTTCTTAAATATGCTATTGATTTAACTTATAACCCATTGAAAATGTGGGAGAAATTGGGATTAGGAGATAAACAAAGATTTCAAAATTTGATATTTCCAGAGGGAATTCTTTTTAATAAAGAAAACAGGCATATTGAACCTCTTACAGTCAATCAGTTTTTTATTGTAAATTCTGAAATATCAATGAGTTGTGAGGATAAAAAAAGAGGACTTTCTGATAGAAATATCAAAAAGTCCCCCTTAGTACTCTTCCCGCAACTATTTACGAACCAATTTTATATACAGCTAAAGGAACTCTATAGCCTGAAATCGGTTTTAGAAGAGGCAGGGTTATATCCTATAGAAGGAATAGTAAATGCAACTAATTATCAATATCAAAGTATATGATATGTTTGATAAGATTGATATTGAAGCCACTGTTCCGGATTATATTCAGGAGGTATTCGAGACTGATAGGCTAAGCAAGGATATAATGTTCGGGGATATTGCTTTCGTTCCAGTCAAATGCTTAATCACTCGTACTATAAAATATTACCAAGCTAAAGTTGAGAACTTGCTTATTACCTACAAACATAGAAACTCCATAATCAGAGTTACTAATTCGATACACAAATTCGCTAAAGGGAATAACTATTCAGAGATGTCCTTTAAAGAGCTGTGTCAAGCCTTGAATAGAATAGTAGAAATAACAGGAATAAGGTTAGAGCAGTGGAAGCTAAAAAAAATGGAGATTGCTTTTAATATTGAAACAGAAAGAAAAGGAACGGAGTATCTTGCACTATTCTCCACCTTTAAAAATAAGATTCCAGATAAAATGAGAAAAGATGCCTATTGGTACGGCATTAAATGGTTCTTCTCTGAATATCAATTAAAAATATATGATAAAACAGAAGAGGTGAAAAGGCATGATAAAATCTCATTGGATGCAAATATATTGCGATTTGAAATAGTGATTGCAAAAATGAGAAAGATTCCAGTAGTCAGCCTATTGTCAGACCTCCAGAGCGAAGAAAAACTCACATTGTTATTTGATTTCTTTATTTCTGAAATCGAGAAAATAAAAACAATAGAAACTGTGGATTTCTCTCAAGTGTCGAAAGAGCGAGACATCGAAATGTTTTTTGCGAGTCAGAATGAATCATACTGGCAGACACAAAAAGAAATCAATCCTGATAAAGTCAAAGAAAAAAGAAGGAGATATAATCGAATATTAGATATGGTTTCTAATCGAGATACAATGAATACTTTTTTAGAGAGACTACAACAGAAATTCCTTCAATTTATTAGTTCTTGAAATTGTAAGTTTCCAGACTTGTAGTATAGCAGGAAAAAGGGTGAAAAAAGCAATAAAACACAGCGAGTAGAAAAATCTCATAAGCTGAAAATAAAGCTCAACTCACAAAATATCCTAACTGATTGAATACAAGAATACTGCGACAGCGAGCAAATTGTAAATTAAAGTTAATTGAGAAAAAATCGGACGGCGAATTTATAATTGTAACATTTTCATTGTCTATGTAATAAACGCATCATTGAGAAAAAAGTGGACGAAATTGAGACGACTTTGAGACGAATGTCTCAATTTGATGAGAATTATGAGAAAAAACGCCTTTTTGTCCACTTTCTTCACGCTGTTTTCGACGAGAAAAATTGAAATATTGTGATAAAAAAAAGGTGGATTAGATATTAAAACACTAACATAATAGCCTATTATGCAATAAGGTGCAGCTAATCATATAAGGAGGATTGGCTACACTTATTTTTTTGTTTTAATTCCGTCCATTTATTTTTTGTACTTTTTTTGAAATAAATCAAGTCACACTTGCCGTTCTAAGCTGTTAATCATAGATTTACATTGCAATTCAAAACAAAATAGCATGATTAACAGTAAGTTATACACAATAGGCTACGGGAATAAAACATCATCAGAAATTTTTTCCGTGCTTTGGAAATACAGAATTGATAAATTGATTGATGTTCGTTCTGTTCCTTACTCGAAGTTCCGTCCAATGTTCAATAAGAACAGCCTAATGCTACAAGCAAAGAGCGAAGGGTTAGAATACATTTTCAAAGGATATGAATTAGGTGCGAAATTCAACGGTATCTATCCAGATTATGAGATATTGAGAGAACGAGCCGAATATATGGAAGGTTTGAAGTTCCTAATCAATATGCTTGATGCAGGCTATGACATTGCCATCATGTGTTGCGAACTTGATTATTTGAAGTGTCATCGCTACAGTTTAATTGGAGAAGATATGTTCCAACTTGGCTACGAGATTGTTCACATCGGTAAACGAGGCGAGTTAATACCACATGAAGGGCTTATTCTGTAAGCCTATTATTTTTTATCGGACTACTTAAGTTTATCAAACATCCCTTTAACAAATATAACTAATGGTAAAATATATAGCATATTACAGAGTATCGACACAGAAACAAGGAATTTCAGGGCTTGGACTTGAAGCACAACGAAGTGATGTTGGTAGGTTTATCGAAAGAGGTGGTGCACTCATTGCAGAATATCAGGACATCGAGAGTGGGAAGAACAACGACCGCTCTAACCTCATCAAAGCAATAGAGGAATGTAAGAAACAAGGTGCAACCCTATTGATAGCAAAACTTGACCGTTTAAGCCGTAATGCGTCATTCATTCTTATGCTTCGGGATGCAAAGGTGGATTTTGTTTGTTGTGATATGCCAGATGCAAATTCAATCACAATAGGTATTATGGCTGTTTTGGCACAGGATGAACGTGAAAGGACAAGTATGCGAACAAAAGCAGCCTTAGCAGAATTGAAGAAACAAGGAAAGAAACTCGGCACCCCTGAAAACCTTACAGACCAAGCGAGGGTCAATAGCCTTAACATTAGGCAGCAAAACGCAATCAATGACAAAAACAATCGTAAGGCAGGCGCATTAATCGTATCAATGCGAGGACAAGGTAAAACATTTTTTCAGATAACAAAAGAGTTGAATAAGTTGGGATTCAAAACACGTAAAGAAAAAATGTTTCAACAGAACCAAGTACAAATTTTGTATGAGCGATACCTTAATAAATAGTCAACTTACTTCGTACAAAAGTGTTTCAGGTACTTTAGCGTCAAAACCTATAAAATTCTTCCTCTATAAAATTACGGCTCAAAATAGAGGCTTAATCGGCTTAATCTCAAAACTCCTATTTAACCATTCACATAAAAACAGTATCTTTGCAATCATCATCACAAAGATGAAACTATAACATATATAAAGCGTTAGCTTTTATTCTGTGATTCGGAAAACGACCAATTAAACGAACATGCACAGGAATAAACAGTTGATGCCTGCGCTATAGCGTGGGGTTGACTTGTTCTGTGTATGTGGGTGCTTGGTCGTACCTCCGAATGCTAATAAGTTAAGTCCCACGCTTCTTTTTGAATCAAGTGTTAATCTGCTTTTGAGGGACTGAAAGCAATAAGATTAATACAATGGTAAAGAAAACAGGAAAGAAAAAATCAAAATTTACACATGATGGATTTGAGCGCATCTCAATATGGCAAGCAAATATTGGAGACTTAGTGTGTTACCTAACAGCACAGAAGATATATATTATTGCGGATAAAAACGATGAATATGTACTATTGGTAAGTGCTACACAGCAATTTAAGTCCAAGTCATCTTTTGATGTGAAACGGGTCATGCGAGCCGAAGATATAAATGAGGATAGTTATAGCAAACTACTTGAAAAATTTTCTTCATCAGATAAAAATATTTCATTGAGTGATTTGCGACAAATTAGCGAAGAGTATAGACAGACAGGCACTATCAGTATTGTAACATTGGATAAAATAAAACCTGTTATCATTGAAAGCCAAGAGCCTCAACAAGAAGAAAAAGAGAGTATTCCTTTCAATTATCAACTGCCTGAAGATTGGAATATAGACGGATGGTTTGACAAGATGCAGAATAAAGTGTTCCGCACGGAGAAAGAGGTAGAAACTAAATTTATACTTCCATTATTAGCTCGCTTAGGATATACAGAAGACGACCGGTATGATGCCATGTTAATAGAAGGCGCAGAAGGCTCTCGAAAAATATCATTGGAAATCGACTTTGCCATGTTTGCCAGTAATATAGAAGAAATCAGCAACCAAACTATTTTAATAGTGGAAGCTAAGAAAGAACAGCGGTTGACGAAAAAAAATGAAATGGAGAAAGCGCAGCGTCAGGCGCGTAGTTATGCTATTTGGACAGGTTGTAAATTCGGGCTAATAACAGATAGTCGAACAATACAGGTACTTGATATTATGCCGAATCTTGGTAGTTATAAGGTGTTGTTCGAGTGTCAACGTTCGGAATTGAAAGAATGTTATCTTAAATTATATAATCTTATTGGGAAAGAAAGACTAAAAGATTATTATATTGAGTTAGTATAAATTTAATATAATAGACTTATTTGCAGTATTGGAGGTTTTCTAATACCTTTTTTTAATTAAAAATAAAAAAGTTGTATTAAATGTTAATTTGAAAATATTTTACTACCTTTGAAAATAATCTCAATATTTTAATAAACAAGTCTTTGAATGAATAATAATGATATTATACAACAAAAGAGTTTTTACATTAAAGCCAGATTATTACCAACACTTATTGGTTTAGTTCCAATAATCTGGACTGTTTTCATTGTTGTGAACAATTATAAGCAACAATTATCCGAGATATATGATATTCTACCATGGCTCACAGGATTAGGTATAGCTACAGCCATGATGTTTTTACTTGCACACGTTAATAGATTTATATCGAAAGAGCTATTCCAGAATATTTTCTTTAAAGAAGAGCTATATATGCCTACCACGAACCACCTTTTGGTAAGCGATATAACATTCAACAGAAGCATGAAAATCAATATTCGTAAGAAAATCAAAGAAAAATATGGCATTAGTTTGTTAAATGACAAAGAGGAAGTTGAAAATGAAGAAGAGGCTCGTAGGAAAATAGCTGATACTGTTCCATTAATTAGAAACTCATTGAGAGGCAATAGGTTATTGCTGCAATGTCTGATTGAATACAATTTTATGAGAAATTTTATTGGGGCTTGCGTAATTTCTATATTATTTAGCATTATAGCATTGATTATATCTTATTGTTACAGCAACATGTTGTATTTTTATATCAGTTTAATTTTGCTAATATGTTATTTAATTCCCATTGCTTTAAGTAAAGTTCTTATCAAAAGACATGGAAAAAATTATTCGAAAACGCTATATCAACAGTTTTTATCACTATAAATCATGGATACACAACAAGTCGAAATGGTATTTTGGGATGTTCAACATGGACATGCAACATATATAAAAACGCCGAATGGAAAGCACATTGTAATAGATTTAGGTATAGGAGATTATTCTGGTCGAAATAACAGTTTTAGCCCTCTACGGCATTTAAAATATCAGTATGGAGTAAACCAATTGAATTATGTAATTATTACTCATCCGCATTTAGACCATATTGATGATATATTGAACTTTGATACATTGAATCCCCAAACTTTGCATAGACCATATATTTCAAAGGAAATGTTGATGGAAGGTGCACGAGACCAAGATAAACCGAAATTGGAAAAATATTGGGAAATTCACAATAGGTATAATCACCCAATTAGTACAAATAATGACCCTGATAATCCTGATAATTATGGAGGATTAATTCTGAAAATGTTTTCACCTTCCTATTATGGAGGTAATTTGAATAATTACGGCATAGTTACAGTGTTAGAATATGCTAATATAAAGATAGTTGTGCCTGGAGACAATGAGAAAAGTAGCTTAGATGAACTCATGAAAAATCAAGATTTCAAAAATGCTGTTAAGGATGCAGATGTTTTATTAGCACCTCATCATGGTCGGGAATCAGGTTATAATAATGATTTTGTCAATCATGTAAATCCACGATTAACAATAGTCTCAGACGGAAAATATTGCGATACTAGTGCTAACAGTAGGTATTCTCAAAAAAGTAGAGGATGGGGAGTGTATAAAAATGGGGTTGAAACAAAAAGATATTGTTTAACAACAAACTCGGATGGAGAAGTTTATGTAAAATTTGGCTACGATAGTTATCCTAATAGAATTTTGAATGTTAGCATTAGATAAATTAATCTGATTAATCAAATAAGTATGGGCAAAGTTACAATTGTAGAAACATACGAGTTTAAAGTGCCAAACAGAGAAGGCGGTTTAACTACTGTTTATGGAAAAATAGAGAAAGAAGGTAAATTTTATTATTGGAATGTAAGCCATCATTTTAAACCTTGCCCCGCTGCTGGCTACTATTATCCTTCTAAAATAGCTTCGAGTATTTCAGAGGCTGAAACGTGGCTCAAAAGCTATATCAATACATTTACAACAGATTTTATTTATAACCCTAATTATTAACAGTATGGATGCGTTAAGTTATGAGTATTTACTAAGAAGAGTGTATAAAGTTGGAAGACACGGCAAAGACGGTGCTGATGCTGATATTTACCGGCGTATGGAACGAGCTAAAAGAACACTCGAAATAAATATAGAAAGTAAAGAAAAAGGAACAATTCCCATTTCAACCTTGAGCACAGATGAATTGCTCTATCAATATCACAGTGCGTGTGCAGGAGTTTGGAATTATGTTTCCCAAGCAATACGAGATGGATTAAGAGAATATGGTTATCTTTTGAATGATGAAGAAAAAAGGCAGTTAACGGAATCTATTGTAGAGCCTCCAAAAAGATTAGCAGAAAAAGATTACATTGATAAAGCTATCAAAACCGCAGAATCAATTTTTGCCAAGTACGAAATCTTCCCCAAATAGAATATGTAATAGTTATCAATAATACCATAAAAGACAATCTAAGCAAGGTTGTCTTTTATTATTTATATGGCTATTAATCAGATTATTATTTCCAATTAAAGAATAAGGAGGATTGGATAAAAATGATATTTTATTTTAAATATATTTTGAGAAATAATTTTTTATAATTTACTTTGTATGCGAAATAAATCAACAAAAACAATATTATGGGCCTGAATTTAGTTAAACTTAGAGAGTTTCAAGTAGACATTGAAGCAAGATGCCGCGAGGAACAAAGACAGAATCTAACAAAGGAGCTTATTAACCTTGTGTTAGATAAAGATTTAAAAAGGAGCTTTGAAGAAGAGAGTTCAAGAATAATTACAGAACAGACAAAACGAGTTTTGAGTTATTGGGCAAAGAAAGGGATTATACAGCCCGAAGACAGAGAAAAAAAGGGAGGTTGGTTCCATTTTGACCGCACTGAGTCTATTTGGATAGATATTGTTACTCAACTTCGCGAATTTGGCTTGGATTTGGACACAATCCTAAAAATAAGAGAAACGCTTTTTAGTGAAGAAGTGAAAGGCTTTAAATTAATAGATTTTTGCTTGGTGCATTCTATCATGAAAGAACCGTATTTAATGATTATATATCCAGATGGTATAGTTAGATGTATAACAGCGGAGCAATATGGCAGCTTAATAGCTCAAGAGGCATTGGCTCCTCATATTGTTTTCAATTTTTTCTATCTGGCAAAAAGTGTATTCCCTAATAACAACTTCGAAATAGCTCAAGAGGGAGGAAACACAACAGAACTAAATGCAGAAGAAATGAAATTACTATACTACCTTAGAACGGGAGACTATCAGGAGATAAGAATACGAGAGCCTAATGGAGAAGTTTCTTTACTTGAAGTAACGAGAAAGCTTGACCCAAAAGATAGAATTGTGGATATTATCCAAAATGCAAAATATCAGGATATTGAAATAAAAGTAGAAAATGACCATGTTGTATACATAAAATCGACAGAGAAGATTAGAATTAAAAAATAGAATATTAGTTACGGAAGCCCTCCGAACATTTCGAACAACCTACTTATTGAAAAAATCAAGGGGCGGTTTAGTATGAAATACAATGTTAAGTGTAAAAGAATGTAGAAAAACATTAGATGAAAATAAAGAGCAGTTTACGGATGAGGAAATAGAACAAATAAGAGAATTTCTTTATAAAATGGCAAAAGTAGTAATAGATAACGGTAATAAAGAAGAGGACAAATTATGAAAACTGAGTTGAAGGGGAAAGCAGCAATATTATATACGAGGGTATCAACAAAAGACCAAAAGGATTTTGGCAATAGCTTAGCGTCTCAGAAACGTATATTGGAACTATACTGTCAAACTCACGGAATGTCTATTGCTAATTCTTTCGAGGAGGACCATTCCGCAAAAAATTTCAACAGACCTGAATTTTCAGAATTGAAAAAGTATGTGAAAGCTAATAAAAGTAGTATAGATTATTTATTGGTTCAGAAATGGGATAGGTTTTCACGGAATATAGGAGAAGCCTTAATAATGATAGAGTACTTCAAAAAGATGGGAGTAGAAGTAAATTGCATCGAAAACTGGATTGATTATGAAAGTCCAGACCACATTATTATTCTATCAGTATATTTATCTGCTCCAGAAGCTGAAAATTCAAAAATAAGCGATAGAGTTATAGCAGGAACCCGTCAGAGCCTCAAGGAAGGTCGTTATGTAAATACGCAACCAATAGGATATGTAAAAGGTTTGAGCACTCAAGGCAAACCATTAATGAAGCCTGATGAAAAATTAGCTCCCATTATCAATAGCCTATTCGAAGATTATGCCAGTGGACTTTATTCCCAAAAAGAGCTGATAGAAAAATACAAACATAAAAGTTTGAAGCTTTCAAAAAGCAGTCTTAGCCGGATGTTAGAAAATCCGCTTTATATGGGTATGGTAAGAGTGCCTGCATATAAGAACGAACCAGAAATGTTAGTAGAAGGCTTACATACTCCTATTATCACAAAAGACTTGTTCTACATTGCTCAATCTATAAAAAAGGGCAAAAATAGAATGAAGAAGGAGACACGAGGTAAAAACAAAGACTTTCCACTAAGTGCTCTAATGGTTTGTCCGATTTGTGGTAGTCCGATGTATGGCAGCACCAGCAATAATGGTAATGCTAAAAAGAAAAAGCGTTATTATAACAATTACAGATGCCCGTCAAATTGTCAAGGGCAGAGTTACAAGTCCGAAATAGTACATAAGGAGTTGTCGGCTGAATTTGCCAAAACAAGACCGTCTAAAGGGATTATTGCTCTATTTAATAATATTATCAAAGATGAGTTGAAAAGGACGCAAATAGACGCTACTGCAACGCTAAAGGCAATAGATAGCAAAATACATGAGGTGGAAATGAATCTACAAGCTGTAACGAAAAAATATGCTTTAGACAAGATTCCTGAAGAGGTATATACTCAGATAGCAAGTTCATGTAATTCAGAGTTGATTGACTTGAGAGCAGAAAGAGCGAAGTGTACAGACGTTGATAAGGAAACAGAGAAGTATTTGGCATTCGGCACTCATCTAATTTCAAACTTGGGTGTTTACTTCGATAAATCACCAGTAGATACAAAAACTAAGTTACTCGGTTCGTACTTTACTGAAAAAATTATTTTTGAGAATGGAAAATTCCGAACCCTTCCATTCAATGAAAGTATAACTCTTATCAGTAAGTATACCAATGGATTAGCAAATAGTAAAAACAAAAAAAGGGAGAGTTCTAAAAACTCTTCCCTTTCTGTACTCGGAGCGGGACTTGAACCCGCACAACCGCAATGGTCACAAGATTTTAAGTCTTGCGTGTCTACCATTCCACCATCCGAGCAACATTTATATGAACAAGAATGAGCGAAAGACGGGACTCGAACCCGCGACCCTAACCTTGGCAAGGTTATGCTCTACCAACTGAGCTACTTTCGCGTTTTGCGACGGCAAAGGTAAGATTTTTATTTTATCTGACAAATAATTCCTGAAATATTCAGCGTTTTTTTCTGAGTTTTCTAATTTACAACTCTATATTCATATTTATTATCTACAGAAATCACTTTATATCTCGTTAAATAGAACTCGGAACCTGAATGTGGACTTCCTCCGGCGCTTAAATCATATACGGCGTGGCATTTGGGGCAAGTGGCCGTAATGGCACTTTTTTCACCATCAGGTACAATTCTGACAGTGGGAGAGGCCTCATTGGGACAGGCCAGATCAAAAGCCCAGAGATTATGTTTATTTCCGGATTCTAAAACACCATGATAAACCAGGAGTCCTCCAAATCCGGTTTTATCACTGGCATTTCTTCTTGTTGTAAATGTTTTGTATGCACTGATTGATTGAAGTATTTGATCCTGATAATATAAATCCAAATCAAAATACACCTGAGAATAGGGGATGCCTGACATGGGTTGATTATCACATGCAAAACTTGCAATTCCTAATAAACAGATGATAAATATCTTTTTCATTTCAGTATCTCCTCAATAATACTTAATTCTTCGACTGAAAAATGTGTATTGTTCAATGCTTTTAAATTGGCATGTAATTGTTGTACGGAACTACAACCTATGATTACGGATGTGACCCGCGAATCTTTCAATACCCATGCCAAAGCCATTTCTGCCAAGGTTTGATTTCGTTGTTTGGCAACTTCATCTAATTTTGTTGACTTGGAAATCAAGTCGCTCGTCACTTCTTCCGGTTTCAAAAAGCCTTCGGCTTTGGCAGCTCTTGAGTCTGACGGAATGCCTTTCAGATATTTATCCGTGAGCATTCCTTGTGCTAATGGTGAAAATGCAATATATCCCACTCCATATTTTTCCCCGAGCGAAAGAATTTCTTTTTCTGCTTCCCGGTAAAACATATTATATTTTCCTTGATAGATCAGACATGGAACATGTTGGGCTTTCATCATTTCATAGGCTTTTTGTGCTAATTCGGGAGGATATTTGGATATCCCGACATACATGGCTTTACCTTGATGTACAATATCTATCAGTGTCTGTATTGTTTCTTCCAGAGGAGTCTTAGAATCATAACGGTGACTGTAAAAAATATCAAAATATTCCAAACCTGTCCTTTTCAGGCTTTGATCTATACTTGCCATGATATATTTTCTGGAACCTCCGTCGCCATAAAGGCCAGGCCACATTTCATGACCGGCTTTGGACGAAATAATCAGTTCATCTCTATAGTTTTTCAGATCTTTAGCCAGTATTTTTCCAAAATTGGATTCGGCAGAACCCGGAGGAGGCCCGTAATTATTTGCCAGATCGAAATGAGTAACACCATGATCAAATGCATAATGGATCATATCCGTGGCAACAGAGAAATCATCGATACTCCCGAAGTTATGCCAAAGTCCCAGTGAAATTTCGGGCAATTGCAATCCGCTTTTTCCACAATAATTGTAATTCATCGTTCTATTGTAACGATTTTTGGACGGGACGTAATTTTCCATAACAAAACATTTTAATAGGTTACTTTTATTGTAACAAACTTTCTATGGCATTGTTTACTTTTTCAAATCCAAAGTTTTTAACTGTGTTCTGTTTCAGATTTTTTATTTGTTGGGAACAGAGATTTCCGATACTTCCTTCGTGTGTATGATTGACTTTTTTGGAAGGAATAAATTTTCCGGCTTCAATTTCAAGACCTACTTTTTTATAGGCATCACGGAAAGGCATTCCTTCATAAACCAGTCTGTTTACTTCTTCAACGCTGAAAATTAAAGAATATTTTTCATCATCCAGGATTGTTTCGTTTACAATGATTTGTTTCATCATCAAAGTAATCATATCCAAACAGTCAGATAATTCACCAAATGCCGGAATAAAAATTTCTTTCATGATTTGCAAATCACGGAAATATCCGGAAGGAAGATTATTGGATATTAATGTGATCTGTTGAGGTAATCCCTGTATTTTATTGCATTTAGCACGGGAAAGTTCGAAAACATCCGGATTTTTTTTATGGGGCATAATGCTCGATCCGGTTGTAAATTCATCAGGAAGTTTGATGAAACCGAAATTTTGGCTGTTAAAGAGACATGCATCGAATGCCAATTTAGATAACGTAGCCGCGATAGTTGCCAATGCAGTAGAAACGATGCGTTCCATTTTTCCTCTTCCCATCTGTGCATAAACTACATTGTAGTTCATGGAATCGAAACCAAGCAGATCTGTTGTAAGTTGCCGGTTAAGCGGAAAAGAAGATCCGTATCCCGCTGCAGATCCCAAAGGATTTCTGTTGCAGATTTTATATGCACTTTGCAGAACCAGTAAGTCATCCGTTAAACTTTCGGCATAGGCTCCAAACCAAAGACCGAAGGATGAGGGCATTGCAATCTGCAAGTGAGTATAGCCCGGCATTAGCACATTTTTATATCGCTCACTCTGGTCTAACAAAACATCGATTAATGATGAGACTTTGTCAACGATATGTTCAATTTCTTCACGGGTAAAAAGTTTCAGATCTAATAGCACCTGATCATTACGGGAACGACCGCTATGTATCTTTTTTCCAACATCACCCAATGCTCTGGTTAACATAAGTTCAACCTGGGAATGGACATCTTCAACTCCATCTTCTATGGCGAATTGTCCGTTTTGGGCGATAATGTATATTTTTTTTAGTTCGGAAAGTAATGAAGATAATTCTTCTTTGGATAGTAATCCTATATTTTCAAGCATAATGGCATGAGCCATTGAACCGACAACATCGTGTTTAGCCAGATATAAATCCATTTCAGGATCTTTGCCGACTGTAAACTTTTCGATATCGTGATTTACCTGAATGTCTTTTTGCCAAAGCTTCATTGGTATGGAATATTTGCCAGTATTTCAGCAATTTTATTAATGCCTTCTTGTAAAGGTTTGGAGACCATCGGTTTGAGAAACGGACTCAGGTTTGCTTTGATGGTCAGTTTCATTTTGGTGTCCATTTCTGCAACCTGTTTGAGTTGTATCCACATGTATATTTCTACAGGCAACTCATCAGCTTTCAATTTGATGGTTTTGCTTGGTTCTCTTTCTATAATTGAAAACTTAACTTTACCTACCGGATCGACAGTGAAGCTACAAGAATCATTATCAAAAACAAAATCTTTGATTTTGCTTTCATGCTGGGGAATTATATCCCTGAATTGTTCCAGATTGGAGAAATCGGATAAAAACCGGAAGACCGTTTCCTCATTTTGAGGAATGGTCTTAATATCGCTTACAAATTCTGTCATTTCTCTTTATTTATGAGATGTACCCCAATGTGCCGGATCTTTGCGCCATTTTTGCAGTGTGGAAATTTCAGATTCATCGATGTAATCCGTTCTTAAAGCTTCTTCCAGAATGGCATCGTAATTACATAAAGTTGTCAGTTTTACTTTTGCTGCTTTGAAATTTTTTTCTGCAATCGGGAAACCATAAGAAAAAATAGCAACCATACCGATTACATCACAACCATCGTTGCGCACAGCTTCGACAGCTTTCAGGCTACTTCCTCCGGTGGAGATGAGATCTTCGATCACCACGACTTTGGCGCCTGGTTTCAGATCGCCTTCAATCAGATTTTCCAAGCCATGATCTTTGGGAGTAGAACGGATGTATACGAATGGCAGGTTCAACTCATTGGCAACCATTGCGCCTTGAGGAATGGCTCCTGTAGCAACAGCAGCAATGGCCTCAACCCCTTCGTAGTTTTCAAGAATTACACGGGATAATTCAAGTTTGATAAAGTTCCTTATGGATGGATATGATAATGTTTTTCTATTATCACAGTATATTGGAGATTTCCAACCGGAAGCCCAGGTAAACGGGTTAGATGGCTGTAATTTTATGGCTTTAATTTTCAATAATTTTTCAGCAACTTGCTTTTCTAATAATTTCATCTCATTTTTCATTTAGTATTTTGCAAAGATAATAAAAAAAATAAAACTTGAGGAGAAAATTTTCTTATCTGGTTATTGCTAATGTTAAAATACTTATTTTGGTATTATTGCAAGTCGTAATGCATTGAGCACAAGATTCTAAGGTTGCGCCTGTCGTCATTACATCATCGATCAGTAAGATATGTTTTCCGGAAAATAAATGTTCGTCTTTTAAGGAAAAAACGTATTGGTTATTGATCCAACGCTCATAAACACCCTTCCTGGTTTGAGAGATATTGGATCCGGTTTTTTGAAGACAATCGGTATTGATCGGAATATTGGTAGTTTGGGAAATACCTTTTGCCAGTTCTTCCGCCTGATTAAACCCTCGTTGCCTGATTCTTTTTTTGTGGGAGGGAACCGGAACGATATAATCTATATCATTAAAAAAAGTCGATTTTTTTATGTCTTCAGCCATCAGTTCTCCAAGCCAACGGGCAAACTTTTTGTTTCCTTTATATTTGATTTGGTGGATCATTTTTTGAGTTTCTCCTCCTTTCTCAAAATAAAGGAAAGAAGATATTTTTTCGTAAGGAATTTTTCCTCTGAGTCTTTGTTCGGCGGGGTTGGAATCTCTCAGGTGATAAAATGTTTTAGGAATTTTATGCAGGCAATGCAGGCATAAAAATTGTTCACCTTCTACAAGATTATTTCCGCAGATAATGCATAAATCCGGATAGAATAAAGAAATAAGGTTGGTTAGGAATTTCATGAGCATAATTAAAAAGTTTTAGTTTGAAATGACGTGTACAAAAATAATCAATTTTTTCTTTTATCATAAATCTTTTCCTTAACTTTGTCCCTTGGAGAAAGAATGAAATTTGCAATCTACAACACAAAATGGATTATCATGGAAAATATGCTATTATTTATAGGAACACAGGAAATCATTATCATCGCATTGCTGGTATTACTCCTTTTTGGAGGTAAAAAAATACCGGAACTGATGAAAGGTTTGGGAAAAGGTGTTAAAAGTTTCAAAGACGGGGTGAATGGCCTTGAAGATGAAATTAACAAAGACGATTCTAACGGAAACAAATAATAATCCTGATGGAAGAGTCTAAAGAGATGTCCTTTTGGGATCATTTGGAAGAACTTCGTTGGACATTATTCAGGTCGATTATAGCATTAACTGTTTTTGCTGTAATCGCCTTTATTTTTATGCCGACCTTGTTTGATAAAGTGATCATGGCTCCTTGTTCTTCCGATTTTTTCCTGTATGATTTTTTATGCAGAATAACCACCAGCATTCCTTTCCTTCCTGATTTTTGCGATTCGGGATTCAATGTCAAGATCATCAATATTAAACTGGCTTCACAGTTTATGACACACATGTCGGCATCTTTTTTTATGGCATTGATACTGACCTTTCCTTATATACTTTATGAAATTTGGAAATTTGTCCAGCCGGCTTTATATGATTATGAAAAAAAGAATATCGGATTAGTTTTTCTTTTCGGTACTGTCATGTTTTTTCTTGGATGCTTTGTCGGTTATTCAGTTGTTTTTCCAATGACATTGCGGTTTCTGGCTACTTATCAGGTCAGTACTTTTATTGAAAATCAGTTGTCTTTAGACTCTTACATGGATAATTTCCTGTTGCTGGTATTCCTTATGGGAGTGGTTTTTGAGCTGCCTTTGGTGTCTTGGATGTTGTCCAGGCTGGGTATTCTTACCCGTTCATTTTTCAAACGTTATCGCCGGCATGCAGTTGTTGTATTGATGGTTGCTGCCGCTATTATAACACCTTCCAGTGATCCGTTTACGTTGCTGGTTGTGTTCATTCCGCTTTATATGCTATATGAATTAAGCGCAATATTAGTGAAGAGTGAAGAATGAAGACAGCCTCTTCACTCTCCATTATTCATTTCAGATAAGCTGAAAGCATCCAAACTTTCTTCTCAAAGTTCTTGATCCCATGATTCATTAATGAAACGGTTCCATGATCTCCGGCTTTGATGGCTAAAGCATGCAGCTCACGTTGTCTGGAAATAAGAAGTTTCAATGTTTCTAACACATTGCTAACTCCTTTTGACCAATCGGATACATTGGAAAGTTCTTTAACACTGGCAGCTTTCAAATAATCTGTGAATGTATTGGCAGGAACTCCTCCAAGCATAACGATTCTTTCTGCTACTTCATCCACTTTTTCTGCCATTTCATCATAATATTCTTCATATAGTTGGTGAAGTTCATAGAACTTATCACCTGCTATGTTCCAATGCAATCCTCTGAGATTTGCATAAAACACTTGATAATCAGCCAACAGATTTCCCAGTTTTTCAATTACCGGACTTAACAAAGCATCATCTAATCCTAAATTGTTTTTTGTAGTCATAATTTTAACTTTTTATTGTTTATTTGTGTTTAGTGCAAAGTTAATTCGCTTTTTTGTATAAATCAAACTGATATTTTCTATATTTGCATAGAATTTATCTATAAAAATACATGAATATACAACAATTAGAATACATTATTGCTGTGGATAAATACCAGCATTTTGCCAAAGCAGCAGAGGCTTCTTTTGTCACCCAACCCACATTAAGTATGATGATTCAAAAGCTGGAAGATGAGTTGGATGTGAAAATATTTGACCGTTCCATGCATCCGGTAGAGCCAACGCCTATCGGTATGAAAATTATTGAACAGGCGAAAAAGACGATCACCCAACTGAAACAAATTAAGGAGATTGTTCAGGAAGAAAAGAATGTATTGCAGGGAGAACTCAAATTGGGAATAATCCCGACAATAGCACCTTTCCTGATTCCTAATTTATTGAAAATCCACGAAGAAAGGAACGGAACATCTTTTACTCTTTGTATCAAAGAAATGCCTACGGCCGAAATCTTAAATGGAATTATGAGCGGGGCGTTGGATGCTGCAATTTTAGCAACTCCGTTGAATCATATGGATATCATTGAGTATCCGGTTTATTATGAAAAATTCTATGCTTATATTTCTCCTTTTGAAAAAATTCATCAAAAACAAAAAATCAGTATCGATGAGATGCGTGAGGTAAAAAATATCTGGTTATTGGAAGATGTGCATTGTTTCCGGGGCCAAATATTAAAACTTTGTCAACTGAATAAGGAAAATGACGGAAATGCATCTTCCACTTACGAGGCAGGAAGCATCGATACGCTTGTTCATATTGTTGAAAATAACAAAGGAGCAACCATCATTCCTGAATTGGCGGCTATGAGACTGACGGAAGAACAACAAGGTCATTTACGATCATTCAAAGACTTGAATCCTGTCAGGGAAATCAGCTTGATTACAGGAAAAGATTTTGTAAGGAAGAAAATATTGGAAGAAATTCTTCAGATGATCAGACTTTCTGTTCCTGTATCTATGCAAAGGTCGGAAATGAAGGAGTTTGTGGTGGATTTGTAAAAGCTATATTTTCAGTATAATCCTTTCTCCCAGGTGTTTCGCGATGATTTTTTGTTTTTCACGCAAATCGCTCAGCAGCTTGATTTGGTCGTCGATATTTCCGGATTTGCGGCCTTCTTGTATTTCTTTGATGCTGGCTGTCACTTCCAACATTTGTTTTCTTAAAGTGGCATCTTTCAAGGTCAGAACAACGTAAGGCAATATTTCGGTCAAGCGGCTTGATTCTTCTTCTATTTTTTGGAACTTACCGTGATATTTACTCAAAGGATATTTATCACTGGCGAGATTTACTGCGATGGTGCTGATTTCGGGATTAGGATGAGACAAAAAATAGGTTTCTGCTTTGAATAAAGGATCATCACTTTTGGTTAATGCTTCATCCAGTATTTGTTTGTACAAAGGATTCTGAAAATCCAGATCGTCGTTTCGTAAATCGTCTGCAATATATTCGGCGACTTTAACCGGCGTTTGTTCTTTAGTTTCTTCATCTTCATAAATATAAAGAACTTGTTCTCCGTAACGGACAACGAAATGAAGGATGGACAATTCATACTTATCAAAAGGATATACAACTTTTTCAGAAGGATGAATAGTTGTTGCAAAAGGAGGAGTCGCTTCTTCCGGAACAGGAAACGGAACATTTGCCATCGCATTGTTTCCTGAATAATCAGCAGGTGCAGTCTGAACAGGATTTACCTTTTTTTGTTCTGCTAGAAGTCGTCTTTTTTTTGCAATTTCATTCAGCAAAACGCGTTCATCCACATCCAGTATGTGCGAGCATTCTTTGATATAAACCGAACGAACAATTTCTTCCGGGATAATGGAAATGCTACCGACTACATCAGTGATCAGTCCTGCCCGTTGAATAGGGTCATTTCCTGCTTCTTTCAGAAGTAACCGGGCTTTGAACTGAATGAAATCGGTCTCTTGACTTTTAATATAATCTATTAAAGAAGAGGCATTTTGTTTGCGGGCAAAAGAATCGGGATCTTCTCCGTCGGGTAACAGAACGACTTTGACGTTCATTCCTTCTTCCAACAACAAGTCGATTCCTCTCAAAGCAGCTTTGATTCCGGCGGCATCACCATCGTAAAGAACAGTGATATTGTTTGTAAAACGATGAATCAGACGAATTTGTCCGTGGGTTAAAGCTGTTCCTGAAGATGCTACCACGTTTTCTATTCCCGCCTGATGCATGGAAATGACATCGGTATATCCTTCGACCAAAAAACAACGGTCGTGTTTGACCATTGCCTGGCGGGCAAAGTGAACACCATATAATTCGTCGCTCTTGTGATAAATCTCACTTTCGGGCGAGTTGATGTATTTGGCTAATTTTTCATCTTTTTTGAGGATACGTCCGCCGAAAGCAACTACTTTACCGGAAAGGGAATGAACAGGAAACAAAACACGTCCCCTGAAACGGTCGGCAATATAATCATTTTCGCCAATGACCGACAGACCCGTTTTTTCAAGAAAAATTTTCAGGTATCCGGCATTCAATGCTTGTCGGGAAAAAACATCTTTTTGCTCTAAAGCATAACCCAGTTGGAATTTTTGTATAATATCTTCCCTGAATCCGCGCTCGCGAAAGTAGGAGAGGCCGACACTTTTCCCTTCGATATGTTCGAAAAGATTGGTGGTAAAAGTTTTTTGCGCATAGCTGTTGAGGATAAACATACTTTCCCGGTCGCTATGCTGGCGTTTTTGTTCTTCCGTCAGTTCCTTTTCCTGTACTTCGATGCCATATTTTTTTGCCAGATATTTCAACGCTTCGGCATATGACATCTGCTCATGTTTCATGATAAAATGAACAGGTGTGCCGCCTTCACCACAAGCAAAACATTTACAGATATTTTTGGAGGGAGAAACTGAAAACGAAGGTGTTTTATCTTCATGAAAAGGACATAGACCGATATAGTTGACTCCGCGCTTGCGCAGTGTAACGAAATCGGAAACAACGTCCACGATCTGGGCGGCGTTTTGGATACGTTCTATGGTTAGATTATCTATCATAAGTGAAGAACTAAGAACTAAGAGTGGAGAATTAAGAACTAAGAGTTATGAATCAGAATTGACTTCGTCAATTTTATGTTATCATGCGTAAGCCAATTCTTCACTCTTAGTTTTTCACTTTTCACTTAAGGAATTTGTCGAACCACCGGAAAAATTCCCGTTGAAACAATACTCCGTTTTGTGGTTTCGAAATCCAATGATTTTCATCGGGGAAGATCAACATGCGTGATGGAATACCTTTCAATTGTGCCGCATTGAATGCCATCATTCCTTGTGAAGCCAGGATACGGTAATCCAATTCACCGGCAGTGATCATGATTGGTGTATCCCATTTCTCGATGAATTTATGGGGTGAACTGTTGAATGTACGTTGTGCGATAGCGTTGGATTTATCCCAGAACGGGCCTCCTAAATCCCAGTTGGCAAACCACATTTCTTCTGTTTCGAGATACTGAGCTTCCAGGTTGAAAATTCCGGCATGCGCCAGAAATGCTTTGAAACGTTTATTGTGATTGCCGGCCAGCCAATAAACGGAAAATCCGCCGTAACTGGCTCCTGTACAGCCTAATTTGTCTTTGTCAATATAAGGTTCTTTAGCCATTTCGTCAATGGCCGAAAGATAATCTTTCATGTTTTGTCCGGGATAATCGCCACTGATCTGCTCATTCCATGCTTGTCCGAAACCCGGAAGTCCGCGACGGTTGGGAGCCACAACAATGTAGCCGTTGGCGGCCATTATCTGAAGATTCCAACGATAAGACCAGAACTGGCTGACAGTGCTTTGAGGCCCTCCCTGACAATACAGGATTGCAGGATATTTTTTATTCGGATCAAAATGAGGGGGATAAACAATCCAGGTCAACATATCTTTGTTGTCTGTAGTTTTGATCCAACGGGGCTCAACCTTGCCCATCGTAATCTGTGCTAAAATATCATTGTTTTCGTTAGAAATATTTTTGTCTTTTTTATCTTTCAATGAAACGGTAAATACGTCATTAGGATAAGATAATGAATGACGCAGGGCAACCAGATAATCTCCGGCAAGAGCAACAGAAGCATAATCATGTTGTCCTTCGGTCAATGGAGTGATCGATGGAATTGAGATTTCTTTTTCTCCATCCACAAGAGGAGATAAAACACCCGGCCATTCCACTGAAAATAATTGAGTGGTTCCTTTTACGCAAGACACTATATACAAAGCGGATGAACTGTCATTCCAGCAAACTTCATCCACATTGTAATCAAAATGTTGGGTAAGATAATATTTGTCTGATTGGTCAACAGGTGCTATGAACAAGCGGTTTTTGTCTGATTCGTAGCCATCTCTTTCCATGCTTTGCCAGGCAATATATTTTCCGTCGGGAGAAAATTTGGGATTGGTGTCATAACCCATCATGCCTGCTGTGAAGTTTTTGGTAGTTTTTGCAGCAATATCATACAGATAAATATCTGAATTGGTGGACAATGAATAGGCTTTTCCTGTTTTTTTACGACAAGTGTATGCAATTGTTTTGCTGTCGGGCGACCAATCGAGTTGCTCAATTCCTCCGCCTGGTTTCATGGGAGATTCATAAGGTTCACTTTCCAGTACATCAACAACATTGGATAATGATTTACCATCGAAATCGGCAACAAACGGATGGGGAACCGATTCTACCCATTCATCCCAATGTTTGTACATCAGGCTGTCAACAATTCGTCCGCTGGCTTTATCCAGATCTTTGTATTTATCAGATGTCCGTTCTCCATATTTCACATCACTGATGTAAAGGATTTTTTTTCCGTCAGGAGAATATTTGAAACTTTGAACACCTTTTTCAATATCACTGATTTTTTGTCGGTCGGAACCATCCGGATTCATTTCCCAGATTTGAGATTCGTAGATGAATGCTATTTTTTCGCCATTTTTCACCCATTGAGCTTCCGATTCGCTCGAAACTGTTTGGGTGATTTGTTTTTTATTACTTCCGTCAATGTTTACGGTAAATAATTCCCGGTTGCGTTTGTTTTGTTCTATGCTGGTATAACTTACACCATATAAAACAGTTTTTTTGTCGGGAGAAATTTCTACTCCGGTGACTTGTCCTAAAGTATAAAGAACTTCCGGCGACAATAATCCGTTTTCAACTTTGATTGTGCTTTTTCCGATAGGTTCGGAATTTGTTTCTTTGTTTTTATCTTCTTTGCATGCAGTAAAAATCGCAATAGCAGACATAATGAATAATATTTTGCGATACATAATTATTTGTTTTACAAAAATTAAGATGAGTTGGATGCAAAATTAGCCAAAAAATCACGTCTATCAAAAAGAGTTTAATCTTTTTTTCTGGCGGATAATCGTTTCTTGCAAAATTTAATCAGTTTGTTAATACTCCCTGCAATAAGCAGTAAGGTTTTACGTTTAGAATTAATAATGAAGAGTGAAAAATGAAAAATTATATTATATTATTGACCTTTTGTTCTTTGAGCATATCCCTTTTTGCTCAAACACAAAAAGTTAAAAACCAGCCTTATGCAGATCAAAAGCTATATCATTTCGGGTTTAGTATCGGTATGCATGCCCAGGATATGATTTTAAATAATTCCGGTTATATCAATGAAAACGGCGAGGTCTGGTATTGTGAAATTCCTGATTATTCTGTTGGTTTGAGTGTTAGCCTGATTGCTGATTTATATCTGAATCCTTATATGAATCTCCGGTTTACACCTACAATGCACTTCGGAGATAAGAATTTCCATTTCAAAGAAGAAGTATTGAATGAAGACTTTTCCACAGTTGTCAAATCCAGTTACTTGAATTTTCCTTTGGATGTGAAGTTCAGTTCGATGAGAATTAATAATTATCGTCCTTATATTTTAGCCGGAGCTTATTGCAGTTTCGATTTAGGCAGACAGAAAGAAATGCCGGTCTTGTTGAAAACTTTCGATTATGGTTTGGAATTCGGTATCGGATGTGATTTTTATCTTCCGATCATTAAAGTTTGTCCTGAAATCAAATTTTGTTTCGGATTGACCGACCTGATAGAAAAAGACCGAAGTGATCTGAGAGATAGAGATTTATTAAAATATACCAATGCTCTTTCAGGAGGAAAATCCAGAATGATTGTATTTACTTTTAATTTTGAGTAAGAAAATCAGGCAGAAATTGAAAGTCAAATTTTTACTCTTAATAATTCTTATAAACTTTATGAATTACATGAGGCTTTAAAAGCTGATTGGGAACAATCTCTTGCTCCCAATCATTCCCCATAAAAAAACTCTTAAACCCTAAACCTTGCAATTATGAAAACTTTAACCTCGATACAAAGATAGAAAAATTTTATTTTACCTCCCAAACTTTTTTCCCAAAAATACATTATTGTAAATCATAAAAAAAATTAAATGCCATTTATCTGGCTATTTTTCAAACATTTTGCATTCAAATTTGTTTTCTTCTAAAACGTTCGTTGAGTAGGGTTAGTTATGAATTACAAGTTAGCTTGCATGTTAAAGCTTGTCGTAACTTGTAACTTGTAACTTGTAACCCGTAACTTGTAACCCGTAACTAAAATATGGCAACATTTGAAATAAAAATGCCCAAATTGGGAGAAAGCATCACAGAGGGAACCATTATTATATGGTCTGTGAAAGAAGGAGATATCATCAAGGAAGATGATGTATTATTTGAAGTCAGCACACAAAAAGTAAGTGCGGAAATTCCCTCGCCTGTCGATGGAAAAATCATTAAAATACTCGTAAAAGAAGGAGAAACCGTAGCTGTGGGAACCACCGTTGCTCTTGTCGAAACCGAAGGAGAAAATAACATAGAAGAAGATTCGGCCCCAGCCCCAATCTCAGTAGAAATACCTGAAGAAGAAATAAAAGAAGAACAGATTCCAGGTCGTTGGTATTCCCCGGTAGTCCTCAGTATAGCAAAAAACTCCAATATCTCACAAGATGAACTGGATACTATTCCCGGAACAGGATACGTGGATCGTTTGACAAAAAAAGATCTTCAATTATATATAGAACATAAAGGACAAAAACAAGCGCCAGTATCTGCAATTCCTTCAGAACCGAGAAAGACAGCGCCGCTAGAAACCCAGTCTAAATCCGTAGAAATACCGCCACAGGCTACAACCGTTGTCACAGACAAGGGGGATGAAATAATAGATATGGATCCTGTGCGTCGAATCATTGCCGATCACATGGTTATGTCAAAAAATGTTTCTCCTCATGTCACAACAATCATTGAAGCTGATGTCACCAACCTGGTTCGCTGGCGCGACAAGGTGAAAGACGAATTTTTCAAACGTGAAGGAGTTAAACTCACATTCATGCCTGCTATTGTAGAGGCCACAGCCAAAGCTTTAGCTGATTTTCCAAGGGTAAATGCTTCTGTCGATGGCTATAAAATGATTTTCAAGAAACATATTAATATAGGAGTAGCTGTTGCTTTGGATGATGGCAACCTGATTGTTCCGGTAATCAAAAATGCAGACCAGTTGAATTTGAACGGCTTGGCAATTGCTATCGATTCGACAGCTCAAAAGGCTCGCAAAAGCAAACTATCACCGGATGATATACAGGGAGGAACATTCACGGTCACAAATTTTGGAACATTCAAGAATATTATCGGAACTCCGATCATTAATCAACCCCAGGTTGCTATTCTCGGTGTGGGATATGTTCAGAAGAAACCTGCCGTTGTGGAAACTCCTGAAGGAGACATGATTGCTATCCGCCATAAAATGTATCTTTCATTATCTTATGATCACAGGATCATTGACGGAGCGCTCGGAGGTGCATTTGTTCACCGGATTGCCGGATATTTAGAAAACTGGAAATTATAATCATTTTCAATTGTCCATTTTCAATTTTTAATTTTATGAAAATGTATGAAAAAGTATGATATAAAAACAACAGATAAAGAAACCCTGAAAAAATGGTATCATCTGATGACCTTGGGACGAGCTATCGACGAAAAAGCTCCTATGTACTTACTGCAATCATTAGGCTGGTCATTCCATGCGCCTTACGCCGGTCATGATGCTATTCAACTGGCACTGGGGCAGGTTTTCAAGAAAAAAGAAGACCATCTGTTTCCTTACTACAGGGATATGCTTACCGCGTTGTCTGCTGGTCTCACAGCAGAAGAAATCATCCTGAACGGTTTGTCAAAAGCAACCGACCTCACAAGTGGAGGGCGGCACATGTCAAATCACTTTGCTAAAGTAGAATGGAATATCCACAACATATCATCTGCTACAGCTACCCAAGCGCTTCATGCCGCCGGAGTAGCCAGAGCTTTAGTATATTATAAGCAAAAAGCTGTGGCATTTTGCTCTTTCGGAGAAGCTTCTACTTCAGAAGGGTATGTGTATGAAGCAATCAATGGAGCATCGACTGAGCGCCTTCCGGTAGTATTTGTTATACAAGACAATGGCTATGGAATTTCGGTGCCCAAAAAGGAACAAACTGCCAACCGTAAAGTGGCCGATAATTTTTCCGGATTCAAAAATTTAAAAATCATCCACTGTAACGGAAAAGATGTGTTTGATTCAATGAATGCAATGACCGAAGCACGTGAATATGCGGTAACTACGGGAAACCCGGTCATTGTTCAAGCCAATTGTGTCCGTATAGGTTCTCATTCCAACTCAGACAAACAAGTTTTATATAGAGATGATAATGAATTGGCTTATGTAAAATCAGCAGACCCATTACAGAAATTTCGCAGGATGCTGATTCGCTACAGCCGTTTTACGGAAGAAGAATTACTGGAGATAGAAGAAAAGGCAAAAAAAGATCTGAAAGAGGCAAACAAAAAAGCAATGAGTGCACCCGATCCTGATCCGAAAACGGTGTTGGATTATGTGCTTCCCGAACCATATCAACCTCAAAAATATGTTGACGGAACTCATTATCAGGAAGGTGAGAAAAAATCGATGGTCACCGCCCTGAACGAAACTTTGAAGGCCGAATTCAGGCACAATCCCGATACATTTATCTGGGGACAAGATGTGGCTAACAAAGAAAAAGGAGGCGTATTCAATGTCACCAAAGGCATGCAGCAAGAATTTGGCGCCCAAAGAGTATTCAACGCTCCCATTGCCGAAGATTATATTGTTGGAACTGCCAATGGAATGAGCCGCTATGACCCCAAAATAAATATAGTGATTGAAGGCGCCCAGTTTGCTGATTATTTCTGGCCCGCCATCGAACAATATGTGGAATGTACACACGAATATTGGCGAAACAATGGGAAATTTGCTCCCAATGTCACTATCCGTCTCGCTTCCGGAGGATATATCGGAGGCGGTTTATACCATTCTCAAACATTGGAAGGAGCATTGACCTCATTACCGGGAGCAAGAATAGTATATCCGTCGTTTGCAGACGATGCCGCCGGATTACTTCGCACCAGCATACGCTCAAAAGGCCTTACCTTATTCATTGAACCGAAAGCGCAATATAATTCGGAAGAAGCCTCTTCTGTTGTTCCTGATGATTTTGAAGTACCGTTCGGGAAAGCCCGGATTCGCCGGGAAGGAACCGATCTTACACTTATTACTTACGGAAATACAACACATCTTTCTCTGGCAGCTGCCGGACGCATTGCAAAAGAAGGAATAGGAAATATCGAAGTAATCGATTTGCGTTCATTGATTCCGCTGGATAAAGAGTCAATCGCTAATTCGGTTAAAAAAACAAATAAAGTACTAATTGTACACGAAGATAAAGTCTTTTCCGGTTTCGGGGCAGAACTTGCAGCAATCATAGGTAGCGAACTTTTTCAATATCTGGATGCTCCAATACAACGTGTAGGATCAACTTTTACTCCGGTAGGCTTCCATCACAATATTGAAAATGCAGTACTACCGAATGAGGAAAAAATTTATACAGCAGCAAAAGAATTATTAACTTTTTAGTTACGAGTTACAGGTTACTAGTTACAAACGTAGTACTGCAACTTGTAACCCGTAACCTGTAACTTGTAACCTGTAACTTGTTATCATCATGAAAAAAATAGGATTATTCTACAGTACAGCAACAGCTAAAACAGATATTATTGCCAAAAAAATACAAGAAGCTTTCGGCAATGATGTGGAAATAAATATAATTCCCATAGAAAAAGCATGGAAAGAAGATTTTGAAGCTTATACAAACTTAATCTTAGGAACCTCAACCTGGTTCGACGGAGAACTTCCTGCTTATTGGGATGAACTTATTCCTGAATTGGAAACATTAAAAATGAATAATAAGTTTGTGGCTATTTTCGGATTAGGAGATCAGGTCAAATACCCGGATAATTTTGTAGATGGCGTCGGTATCCTGGCCAATGTTTTTGAAAAATGCGGAGCAAAAATAGTAGGCTTAACCTCTACAAATACTTATACATTTTTGCAATCCAAAGCAATCAAAGATGATGATTTCCAGGGATTAATCATTGATTTCGAAAATCAACATGATAAAACGGAGCAACGCGTTAAAGATTGGGTAGTTCAACTAAAAAAAGAATTTAAATAAATCAAAAAAATATATCCCAAATGAAAAAACACAAAATAATTATCATTTTCTTATGCGTTATATATTCAAATGTTATTCTTTACGCTCAGGAAGCTCAAGACACGACGACTCATCTTTCATGGCTTAAAAAATGGCAATTGAATAATGCAAAAAAAGAAAAAGAAGGGAAACTGCTATTGACACCGGTAATAGGCCCGGGATATACTCCCGAACTCGGATTCAGTATTGCTGGAGGAGCCTTGATCTCTTTTAAAACAAACCGGGAGGATCCTGCATTACAACGATCATCCGTACCTGTAACTGTTGGATTCAGTACCAGTGGAGCATTTTTTGTATCTTCCAAAGTCGCAACCTTTTGGTTACATGATAAACTCAGGGTAAATGCCGATTTTTGGTTCAAAAACATGCCCGATAATTATTTTGGAATAGGCTATGAAAATGGTTTACATGTACCTAAATCAGATACGACAACGGCTTACGACCGGACATGGTTTCAAATCAATCCGCAAGTTTTCTGGCAATTCCGGAAAGGTTTTTTCTATGGAGGAGCGCTCGATATTAATTATACTAAAGGTAATGATCCCAGTCAAGGTGTCCAGGAAGATCCGAATTATATAGCCTATAACGATAAACCGTTCAATGCCGGTTTGGGCATTCATGGAATGATCGATACCCGCGATGTCGCCGTCAATGCGTGGAAAGGTTGGTATGTACTTGCCCAGGCAATGATTTATGGCCATTATCTGGGAGGACAAAATAACTATCAGGTTTTTAACATAGACGCCAGGCATTATATCCAACTTTTCAAACCAGGACAAACATTGGCCTTACAAGTCAGAGGACGTTTTGCAACCGATAATGTTCCCTATGGGGAAATGTCTCAGCTGGGAACTCCCTTTGATCTGAGAGGTTATCTCTGGGGACAATATCGCGATAAGTCCATGCTTTTCGGCATAGCCGAATATCGTCATTCATTTTACAAAAGTAATGGACAACGAAGCCGGCATGGCGTTGTCGGTTGGATTGCCGGAGGATCTGTTGCTCCCGATCTTGAATTCAAAAATTGGCTTCCCAACGGAGGAATCGGATACAGATTCGAAGTACAACCAAGGATGGCTATTCGACTTGATTTTGGAATAGGAAAAGATACAAAAGGATTTTATTTTAATTTTAATGAAGCGTTTTGATGGTGAAGGTCGCTGCGCTTCCTTGTGAACTCGCTCTGTTCGTGGTGACGAGGTGACAAAGTGACGAGGTGACAAAGTGACAAAAGTCACCTCTTCACTTTGTCACCTCTTCACTTGTTAATTATAAAAAATGTTAAAAAACATGCAAAATATCAATAAAAATTCTTTATGATAGAGGAATTGAATACCTTAGCAAATCATTAATTTCTGGTTAATTGAAATGGCGGGGGAGATTTCTATCAATAAAAGTTTGTTACCTTTTTCCTGGCTCTATCGTTTTGGAGTGAAATTCCGGAATAAATACTTCGAATGGGGTATTTATAAAAGTGAAGAATTTCCTCTTCCGGTTATTTCCGTAGGGAATATTACAGTAGGAGGAACAGGCAAAACACCTCATGTAGAATATCTGATAGAGGTTTTAAGCGAAAAATACAAAGTTGCCGTACTTAGCCGCGGATATAAACGAAAAACTTCAAAATTTACCATCGCCGATGAAAAAGCAACCAGTTTGACCATCGGAGATGAACCTTTTCAAATATACCGAAAATATCCCAATATTATTGTTGCTGTCGATAAAAACAGGAGGCGTGGAATTCGTGAACTTATGGATTTGCCGAAAGATAAACGCCCTCAAGTGATTTTATTGGACGATGCCTACCAACATCGTTACGTAAAACCTTCATTATCGATCCTTCTGGTTGATAGTAATCGCTTAATTTACGAAGATTCTTTACTACCTGCCGGCCGGCTCAGGGAACCATCTTCAGAAAAGGTAAGAGCAGATATGGTCATTGTAACAAAATGTCCGGAAAAATTCAAACCTATTGATTACCGTGTGATTTCCAAGCGCTTGGAATTATTTCCATATCAATCATTATTTTTCACTTCAGTTCTATATGACAGTTTAAGTCCTGTTTTTAAAGAAAATAAAGGAGGAAAATGCTCGCTGGAAAACCTCCGGAACAAATATGATTCGGCATTGGTTGTTGCCGGAATAGCTTCTCCGAAATATTTACTGGCTGAGATAAAAGAAAATATCAACCACATGGAAAGTTTGATATTTTCAGATCATCATAATTTTTCTCACAATGATATTACCAGGATAATCAAGATGTTTAACAAAATACAGGGAGAACGGAAAATTATTATAACCACAGAAAAAGATGCTGTTCGTTTAATTACAAACAAAAGTGTCAGTGACGAAATAAAAAAAACATTATTCTACCTTCCCGTAAAAATTACTTTTAATTTAGAACAAGAAAATATTTTCAAACAAAAAATAATAGAACATGTTGAAACATTTAAACGAAACCGTCTCATGGATTAAAGAGCGGGTCAATAAAATTCCGGACATTGCCATCATTCTCGGTACCGGTTTAGGGGAATTAGTGCATTTCATTGAAGATAAAAATGAATTTCCGTACGATCAAATCCCCAATTTCCCTGTCTCTACTGTTGAAGGACACAGCGGAAAACTTATTTTCGGAAAACTGGGAGGAAAAGACGTGATGGCTATGCAAGGTCGGTTCCATTTTTATGAAGGATATTCCATGAAGGAAGTAACTTTTCCTATCCGTGTGATGCAATTATTGGGAATGAAATATCTATTTGTCTCTAATGCTGCCGGCGGAATGAACAGCAGTTTTCAAGTAGGCGACATTATGTTGATTGAAGATCATATCAACCTTTTCCCCGAACATCCTCTAAGAGGCAAAAACGATGAAACTCTGGGAGTTCGTTTTCCTGATATGAGCGAACCTTATTGCAAAAAACTCAGTAGTTTAGCTACAAAAATAGCGAATGAAAACAATATCAAGTTACAATATGGAACTTATGTAGGTACTTCGGGCCCAACTTTCGAAACGCCGGCAGAATACAACTATTTTCGTATCATTGGAGGCGATGCCGTGGGAATGTCAACCGTTCCGGAAGTGATCGTAGCCAATCATGCTAAAATGAAAGTGTTAGCATTTTCTATTATCACCGACTTGGGAGTATTAGGAAAAATAGTCGAAGTTTCGCATGAAGAAGTACAGGAAGCTGCAAAAATCGCCCAGCCGAAAATGGCGTTTATTATGCAGGAAGTAATTAAACAATTGTGATAAAGTGACGAGGCGACAAGGTGGCTCTTATTTTCACTTTGTCACTTCGTCATCTTGTCACCTCTTCACCCATTTACATGGAAAGAACAGCAATCTCAAAACTCGGCGAATTCGGACTGATTCGTCACTTAACGCAACATATACAATTAAAAAATCCATCCTCAAAAAAAGGAGTCGGCGATGATGCTGCAGTATTAGATTATACGGATAAACAAGTACTTGTCACCACAGATTTATTACTGGAAGGAATACATTTTGACCTGACATACGTTCCGATGAAGCATTTGGGATATAAATCAGCAGTGGTAAACTTTTCCGATATTTATGCAATGAACGGACAACCCAAACAGTTAACCGTATCACTCGGAATCTCCAAACGATTTACAGTTGAAGATCTGGAAGATTTTTACGAAGGTCTGAATCTGGCTTGCGAAATATATGGGGTTGATATTGTGGGTGGAGATACTTCATCTTCACTTACAGGATTATGCATCAGTATCACTTGCATAGGAGAAGGCGAAAAAGGCAAAATAGTTTACAGGAACGGAGCCAAAGAAACAGATTTGATTTGTGTTTCGGGAGATCTGGGAGCATCTTATATGGGCTTGCAACTATTAGAAAGAGAAAAACAGGTATTCAAAGGAGAAAGCGATTTTACTCCGGATTTTGCAGGGAAAGAATACATTCTTGAAAGACAATTAAAACCAGAAGCAAGAAAAGATATCATTCAGTTTTTCAAGGAAAATACTATTACTCCTACTTCTATGATCGATATTTCAGATGGACTTTCCTCCGAACTATTACATATTTGCCAACAAAGTAATGTCGGTTGTAGGATATATGAAGAACGTATACCCATTGACTACCAAACAGCCAGTATGGCGGAACAATTCAATATGAATGTCTCTACCGTTGCACTGAATGGTGGTGAAGACTATGAGCTACTCTTCACCGTTCCCTTAAACATGCATGAGACAATTGCAGACATTCCCGGAATTAAAATAATCGGGCATATCTGTGATCAATCAACCGGTGCATTTCTGATTACCAGAGATAATGCTGAAATACCATTAACTGCACAAGGTTGGAACTCATTAGAAGGAGAATAAGTAATAATTTTCAAAATTTATTTGTAATTCTAAAATATTTATCTACCTTTGCAACCGCAAAAACGTTGGTGCCATAGCTCAGTTGGTAGAGCAACGGACTGAAAATCCGTGTGTCCCTAGTTCGATTCTTGGTGGCACCACCCGCAAGGGAAGTTAAGAAATTAGCTTCCCTTTTTTAGTTATACTGAAATCGTAAAAATTCGATCTTATACATGCTGATTCACAATACTTTATGACATGCTTTAAAATAGCCCAATTCGGTTAAACTGAAAAGTGTCAAAAAAGGGAACGACCCATCGGGTGTGCAAAAAGTGTACATTGAAAAAGAAACTTTTGGCTTTCGATATTTCTATTCTTAGAAAATTAAAGCAGTAAAGTTATGGTGAAACTCAAGTTTATCATTCGGGACGGTGCTCTCGTTTTAAGAATCAGTGAAAA
>JAVBLQ010000061.1:0-47001 GCA_031553435.1 Bacteroidales bacterium
CTGGCCGAATAACCAAAAACAAATTAATAGTATAAACAATGAATCGATATCTTTCAATTCTTATATTAACAGCTTGTATATCCATGCTCAGCATGGGTATACAAGCCCAAACTAAAGCTTTTCCCACTGCCGAAGGTTACGGTTCAATGGTTTCCGGAGGGCGTGGAGGAAAAGTAGTGGAGGTAACTACTGTTGAAGATGCAACTACTCCTATTGAAGGAAGTTTGCGATGGGCTCTGCAACAATACCCCGGAGAGCCGATTACAATTGTGTTCAAAGTGTCCGGAGTTATTGCTCTAAAAGGAGAATTACGTTGCAAACGGAATAATTATACGATTGCCGGACAAACCGCTCCCGGTGATGGTATCTGCATCAGAGGTGATAAAGTAAATTTTGGAGGATCAACAAATTTGATTATTCGTCATTTACGCTTTCGTATCGGAAACGATATCAAAGTAGATGGTAAAGGTTCAATCGGAATTGAAAACGCTTCCGATTTTATTATTGACCATTGCACATTTGGTTGGTCGGGAGAGGAAAACATGACGGTTTATGATAATAACAGAATCACTATACAATGGTGTATCATTCACGAAGGTTTGTACAATACCGGACATGGAAAAGGCAACCGTGGATATGGGATGCAATGGGGTGCACAAACAGCCACATTTCATCATAACCTTTTGGCTCACAATTACACCCGCAGTCCTCGTTTCAATGGAGCACGCAGTAACGATATCAATGTTTTGATTGATTATGTGAACAACGTAAATTACAATTGGGGTAAAGCTAATTCCTGTTATGGATCGGATATTGAAAGAACTTCACACCGAGTTAATTTTGTCAACAACTATTACAAACCAGGCCCGGCTCGTCCCGGAACAAATTCATCCTATTTTACTCAATCTTCGGTTTCATCCTCTCAAGGAACTCAAGTTGCTTTATGGTATATGAACGGTAACATTATGGAAGGTTCTGCCAATGCAACTAAGAATACAGATAATTATTTAGGTTTGGATGCAAGCGCTTATGCATCCAAAGGGAAAAATGTAAATGATCTGAAATCGGCAACTCCGTTTGAAATACCTTATCCTGTGACAACCGAAACAGCAGAACAAGCATATGTGAGTGTTTTGGCAGGCGCCGGTGCATTTCCCCGCGATGCTGTGGATACACGTATTGTAAATGAAGTTGAGACAGGAACAGCTTCTGCATCCGGAACGTTTGGAACTGCTAAAGGAATTATCGATAATCCTGATGCTGTAGGTGGTTATCCTACATACAATACCTATAATGTGCCGGTAGATTCTGATCATGATGGCATGCCCGATGCTTGGGAAACAGCTAACGGACTGAATCCTAATGATCCTACTGATGGCAACAAGCTTACAAAAAGCGGTTATACACTCTTGGAAGTTTACCTGAATAGTTTGGTAGGAGAGGCGATTGCTTTGGATTTTGATAAAGTTTCTGATTATGTTGTTGCACAAGATGGGTCAGGAGATTTTACCTCTATTCAGGCTGCTATTAATGCTTGTCCGGATAATGAAAGGAAATTCATATTTGTAAAAAACGGAACATACCAGGAAAAAATAATGATAGGATCCCATTCTGTAGTATCTTCAAAACTCATCTCTTTGATTGGAGAAGACCCTTTGCAAACAATTATTACCTGGGACGATTATAATGGAAAATCAATTGTATATGATGGAAGGTCTGTAACATCCGGAACTCCGCAATCAGCTACTTTTACTGTGAATGCTGTTGATTTTTATGCTGAAAATATAACTTTTCAAAATACAAATACAACCAAACAAGCAGTGGCTTTATATAATGTGGCTGACCGTCAGACATTCAAAAACTGCAGATTAATTGGTTATCAGGATACCCATTATCAGAAAAAAGGAAGACGTTCTTATTATTTGAATTGTTACATTGAGGGCGCAACTGACTATATTTGCAGTGGTGGTACTTCTTTGTTTGACTATTGTACATTACATAGCTTGAAGAACGGGTCTTATATCACAGCTCCGGAAGACATTACAGCCTATGTAACAGATAATGGGAAAAGATATTATTACGGATACATTTTCCGAAATTGCCAATTGACTTCAGATGAGAATGTAGTAGTTTATTTGGGTCGCCCCTGGCAACCAACATCATCGTCTATTTATTTGGAATGTAAGATGAAAAATATAAAACCGGAAGGTTGGTCTGTCTGGTCGGGAAATACAAATCATACAACTGCTTTTTTTGCCGAATACAATAGTAAAGATTTTTCAGGAAACCCAATTGATATTTCCCAACGTGCTGATTGGAGTTGTCAATTAACAAAAGATGAAGTGGATAAGTATTACACCAATGAGAAAATTTTCTCATTGCAAACCGGAGTTTATGATCCTTTTGCGATTGTTGGACTTCCTGCTGTTCCGCAAGAACCTGCAATACAAGATAATACACTTTCCTGGCCGGAAGTTCCGGGAGCTGTGCGTTATATCATCCTGAAAAATGATGAAGAAATAGGAGTTACTACAACTACATCCTACATTATTCCGGAATCTGATATCAATGGCAATAAATATACAATAAAAGCGGTATCAATGAATGGCGTCCTGAGCGGAATATCTGCTGCGGCTGGTGCCAATACAGCAATACCAAAAGCAAAATTATCATCAGATCAAATTTATACCATTAATAAAATCTTATATCTTCCTGCAAACGATAAAGTTGAAATATACTCAATACCAGGCGCTTTGCTGAATACTAGTTCTAACCACACACAGATTGATTTAAGTTATTTGACTCCGGGAACATATTTGGTTAAGACAACCATCAAAGGAGTTGTTTACATCAATAAGATCATATTGTAAAACTTTGTTTAGAACAATTAATTAATTAACAATGAGAAAAAGAATTCTAGTTTCTTGTGCAGTATTATTGGCTTTTGCTATGAATAATGCTGTTTTTGCACAATATCCTCAGGAACCTCAAGAGGTAAAGGATAGTGTTGCTCGCATGATGAAGAAAATGTGGGAAGATTCGGATGCGGCATTTGCCAAAGCTAAAGTTATCATGGATAAAGAAGCCAAAGAAGGTAAACCTTATATTCCCTGGGCTGCTCGTCCAACGGATTTGCCACAGGCTGAAATACCGGCATTTCCCGGTGCTGAAGGAGGTGGTAAATATAGTTTCGGTGGACGGGGAGGTAAAGTGATCGTAGTTACCAATCTGAATGACAGTGGCCCTGGTTCTTTTCGGGATGCCTGCGAACAAGGTGGCGCCCGTATCGTAGTTTTCAATGTGGCCGGAATTATTCACCTGAAAACACCTGTTATCATCCGTGCTCCATATATCACCATTGCAGGACAAACCGCTCCTGGCGATGGTATTTGTATTGCCGGTGAAACAACCTGGTGCAACACCCATGATGTTGTGATTCGTCATGTGCGTTTCCGTCGTGGAGAAACCAATGTCGGTCGCCGCGACGATAGTTTTGGTGGAAATCCCGTAGGAAATATCATGATCGACCACGTTTCTGCGAGTTGGGGATTAGATGAAAATATTTCTTTTTATCGCCACATGTTTGATCCGGGAGATGGTTCAAAAGAATTAAAATTACCTACGGTGAATGTTACTATTCAGAATTCAATTTCTTCTCAGGCGTTGGATACTTACAACCATTCATTCGGAAGTACTTTGGGTGGTGAAAATTGTACATTCATGCGTAATCTTTGGGCTAACAATGCCGGACGTAATCCCTCAATTGGTTGGAACGGAGTATTTAACTTTGTAAACAATGTGGTTTACAACTGGGTGCATCGTTCAATGGATGGTGGTGATTATACCGCTTTATACAATGTAATCAATAATTATTATAAACCAGGCCCGTTAACCCCGAAAGACAGCCCTGTCGGTCATCGTATAGTGAAACCGGAAGCCGGAAGAAGCAAGTTAGGTTATTTCGTTTTCGGACGTGTGTATGCCAATGGAAACATCGTGGAAGGTTATCCCGAAATTACCAAAGACAACTGGGCCGGGGGAGTACAGGTACAGGATCAGAAAAATACGGATGGTTATACTGAAAGTATGAAATGGAATAGCCCGTTTCCTATCGATAATCCATTCCCCATTATGTCTGCCCAGGAAGCTTACAACTTTGTAATGGACAATGTAGGCGCAACTTTCCCCAAAAGAGACATTGTTGATCAACGCATGGTGGAACAGGTGAAAACAGGCAAAGTATATTATGATAAAAGTATTGAAGGCGAAAAATTCTATCAATTCAAATATCGCCGTTTGTCTGAAGATTCATATAAATATGGAATCATTACTGACGTTCGTCAGGTAGGAGGTTATCCTGAATACAAAGGAAGTCCATATAAAGACAGTGATGGCGACGGAATGCCTGATGAATGGGAAAAGAAATACGGATTAAATCCGAATGACCCATCTGATGCTGTTAAGGATATGAATGGCGATGGCTACACCAATATCGAAAAGTATATCAATGGAATCGAGCCTGCTAAAAAAGTAGACTGGAAAGACCCGAAGAATAACTACGATACTTTAGCGAAAAAGAAAAGTCTTAATTAAGTGACGCGGTGACTGAGTGACGCGGAGACTTTTGTCACCCCGTCACATTGTCACTCCGTCACTATTTAAAAAAATATATGAAGTCAATAATATTATCCATAACATTACTATTCTTTGGCATTTCTTCATTCGCTCAACAAAATGATGCAGAATACACAAAGGTATTGACCGAACGTGCAGAAAAGATCGTTAAAACTCTTGGAATTGCAGATTCTGCAGCTTACCGGAGGGTCACGGAAGTAATTGTAGCACAATATAAAAATCTGGGAACTATCCATGATACATTGGATGCCGATATCAAGAACGTAAAAGAAATGAATAAAGACAAAACTGTTTCTGAAAAAGCAATTGAAAGCCTGAAAACAGCAGCCGATGCCAGATTATATAGCCTGCATTGCGCTTATCTTGGAAGTTTATCTTCGGAATTGTCTTTAGAACAGGTTGAAAAAGTAAAAGATGGAATGACGTATGGTGTTGTCAAAGTAACTTACGATTCTTACTGCGATATGATTCCGACTTTGAAAGAAGATGAAAAGCGTCAATTGATGGCCTGGCTCATTGAAGCCCGAGAACATGCAATGGATGCGCCATCTTCCAAAGCAAAACATGAGTGCTTCGGAAAATACAAAGGCCGTTTCAACAACTATCTCTCCAAACAAGGATATGATATTCAGAAAGAACGCGAAGAGTGGAATAAAAGATTGAAAGAGAAATAATTTTAAACACAAAAGCACTGAGACACGAAGAATTAATTGTTATTCATGAATAATATATCTTTGTGTCTCTGTGTCTCTGTGTTTAATTTCTGAAAAATATGAAAAAAACAAGCGCTATATTTTTGCTGTTTATACTCCTCATGGAATTTTCTGTTTTTGCCCAGAAACAGGAAAAACCACTTCCTCCTTTATCATTTAAAGATGGGAAATTGGTTTATGTAAATGATGGACAGGGCAGCCGAATCCCTGATTTTTCTTTTTCCGGATATATGGCAGGCGAAAAACCAATACCTGAGGTTCCGGTAAAAATAGTAGTACAAACAACTCAATCTGATGCAACTCAAAATATTCAACAAGCGCTGGATTATGTAGCATCATTACCACTCGATGCGAGTGGATTCAGAGGAACAGTTTTGCTGGAACGCGGAACCTATAAAATTTCAGGAAATCTGAAAGTTAAAGCATCAGGAATCGTACTCAGAGGCTTTGGTCCGAAAGAAAATGGAACACAATTGATTGCAACAGGCAAAGATCGCAGAACCTTAATCGAAATTTCCGGACTCAATGACAGAAAAGAAAATGATGCAATTACAATCACAGATGAATTTGTTCCTGTAAATGCAACTTCTTTCAGCATTGAAGGAAATCATAATCTTAAAACAGGAGATAAAGTCCTGATTCAACGCCCATCAACCAAAGAATGGATTGAAACATTAGATACCGATCATTTTGGCGGAGGAATTACCGCTTTAGGCTGGAAACCACGAGAACACGATATTTACTGGGATAGGACAATTGTTTCCGTTACAGGAAACCAAATTACAATAGATGCGCCACTTACAACCGCCTTGGAAAAGAAATATGGTGGAGGTAATGTTATTCCTTATACATGGAGCGGACATATTAACAACATTGGAATCGAGAATCTGAGTTGTATTTCCGAATACGACCACAACAATAAAAAAGACGAAGCGCATGCCTGGATGGCAATTACAATTACCAATGCTTCCGATGCCTGGGTTCGCGGCGTTAACTTCAAACATTTTGCAGGTTCTGCCGTATATGTCCTGGAAACAGCTAAACGTATAACAGTAGAAGATTGTAAATCGCAAGAACCAATTGCTGAAATCGGAGGGCAGCGTCGTTACACATTTTTTACAATGGGACAACAGTGTCTTTTCCAACGATTATATGCTGAATACGGTTATCATGATTTTTCCGTTGGATTTTGTGCGCCTGGGCCTAACGCATTTGTACAATGCTATTCATACTTACCATATAGTTTCAGTGGCCCGGTAGACAGCTGGGCTTCCGGTGTTTTATATGATGTTGTAAATGTCGATGGAAATGCACTGAGTTATATCAATCGAGGGCAAGATGCCCAAGGTGCAGGTTGGAATGCTGCGAACTGCGTGTTCTGGCAATGCTGGGCTTCACGCATCGATTGTTTTGCTCCTCCCACGGCACAAAACTGGGCATTCGGATCCTGGGCTGAGTTTTCAGGTAATGGATACTGGAACGAAAGCAACAATCACATCCAGCCTCGCAGTTTGTATTATCAACAACTGAAAGAAAGATTAGGAGAAAAATATGTTGATCGTTCTTTCTTACTTCCGATAGAAACAGATGCAACCAGCTCTCCGACAATTGAACTTGCTGCCGAACTGACCAAATCTTCAGTTCTCCCGGCAATTACTCTATCTGAATGGATTGACCGGCTGATTGCTGAACATCCTCTTTCAACAGATACAAAGGGTTTGAAAAATCCGCAATTAAAATTACCTAAAAACATTCAACCAGAGTCGTTAGGAATACTAACTGTTTCAAATGGCTGGCTGGTTCGCAACGGCGTTATACAAACCGGGAAAAAACATGATGTGCCCTGGTGGAACGGAACTGTTCAGCCCGCTTACCTGAAAATGGTGGCCAAACCACATATCACCCGCTTTGTCCCGGGCCGGGCAGGAAACGGTTTAACTGATAATATTGAAGAAGTTACGGAATGGATGACTGAAAATAATGTCCTCGCTTTAGATCATAATTATGGGTTGTGGTATGAACGCCGCCGTGATGACCATGAACGTGTGCGAAGAATGGATGGCGAAGTATGGCCCCCATTTTATGAGCAACCCTTTACCCGCAGCGGAGAAGGCTTAGCTTATGATGGTTTAAGCAAATATGATTTGACTAAATACAACGACTGGTATTGGAACCGGTTGAAACAATTTGCAACCCTGGCGGATCAAAAAGGGTTGGTTTTATTGCATGAAAATTATTTTCAACATAATATCATTGAAGCTGGAGCACATTGGGCGGATAGCCCCTGGAGGCCGGCCAATAATATCAATAACACAGGATTTCCCGAACCAGTTCCTTATGCGGGAGATAAACGTGTATTTATGGCAGAACAGTTTTATGATATATCTAATCCTGTTCGTCGCAAATTACATGAAGATTATATCCGTCAATGTTTAAATAATTTCAAAGGGAATAGCTCTGTGATTCAGTTAATTAGCGCAGAGTATACAGGCCCGTTACATTTTGTTCAGTTTTGGCTGGATGTTATTGCCCGCTGGGAAAAAGAAACAGGAGAAAAACCATTGATTGCGTTAAGTACAACAAAAGATGTACAGGATGCAATTCTTTCAGACCCTGTCCGGGCTGCCGTTGTTGATATTATTGATATCCGTTATTGGTTTAAAAGGGAGGATGGAAGTTATTACAAACCGCAAGGCGGAAAAAATCTGGCGCCACGTCAGCATGCACGGCGGGTGAAACCCGGAAAAACCTCTTTTGGCGCAGTTTATCAGGCTATATTAGAATATAAAACAAAATATACGGATAAGGCTGTAACTTATTATTCGGATTCATATCCGCAATATGCATGGGCATCATTCATGGCAGGCGGTTCGTTGGCCTGTTTGCCGGAAATCAAAGATAAAAACTTTCTGAAAGCTGCTTCAAAAATGAAACCATTGGAGGAACTGAGTAAAAATGGAATATATGTCTTAGGAGATACTTCAGTAGGTTATGTATTATGCCAGGAGAATAACAATGAAAGTTTTGAGATGAAAACAATCTCCAAAGGATGCGAAATTTTATATCTGAATCCTGAAACCGGAACATTTGTAAAAAATAAATCCCAGATGAAAAATACTAAAACGGGTAACCTTATAATCTGGATAAAAAAATGAAAAGAATAACATTTATATTGCTGGCAATTATTGCGTTTGTATCCTGTAAAACAAAAGAAAAAGAAGTTTATCTCTTCACATCTTTTCATGAACCGGCAACTGCGGGGCTTCGATTTCTTTACAGTGATGATGGTTATCATTGGGACAGTATTCCCGGTTTTTTCCTGAAACCCGAAATAGGAAAAGACAAAGTAATGCGCGATCCAAGTATCGTACAAGGGCCCGATGGTACTTTTCATTTTGTATGGACCTGTAGCTGGAAAGGAGATCCGGGATTCGGATATGCTTCATCCAAGGATTTAATTCATTGGTCTGAACAAAAATATATCCCGGTAATGGCTTATGATACCTCCACCGTTAATGTTTGGGCGCCGGAAATCTATTATGAGGACGAAACCAAAGATTTTTATATAGTTTGGGCATCTACGATTCCTTTTAAATTTGAAAAAGGGATTGAAGACGAATATAATAATCATCGTTTGTATTATACGAAGACAAAGGACTTTATCGAATTCACTAAAGCCGAATTGCTCTATGATCCGGGATTTAGTTCCATTGATGCCGTAATTGTAAAAAGAGGGCATAAAAATTATGTTCTGGTTTTTAAAGACAATACCCGTCCGGAACGTGATATGAAAGTCGCTTTCGGTGAAAATCCGGCCGGTCCTTATTCCAAAGCATCTGCACCTTTTACTCCTAATTTTACCGAAGGGCCTTCAGTTGTCAAAATAGGAGATGAATGGTTGGTTTATTTCGACGCCTATAGGGAAGCATATTATGGCGCCGTTTCTACCACGGATTTCAAAACATTTACCGATATAAAAGAAAAAATAACGATTCCGCATGGCCCGCAGGGGCACAAACACGGAACGATTTTCAAAGTATCGGAAAAAATATTAAAACAGTTGCTTGATCAATAATTGAGTTTTAGCATAAGAAAGTTCTTTGACGTATTGCTTACACGCTTTGATAAAAGATAAAAATTTTGTTTCATTTCTAGAATGAAAATTGTATTTTTGTATGCATCATTACAAAGATAAATAAAATTCAGAATGAATACTTTTGCTCAAAAATTAGATTTAATTCATTGGATTACAGAATTGAATGATGTGTCAATTTTGAATCGAATAAAATCAATAAAAGAAGAAACTAATGAAGCAGATTGGTGGGATTCTATCTCTCCTAAAGAAAAAGCTTCTATAGAAAGAGGTTTGGAAGATATTAAGAAAGGAAATATACATAGTCACTCAGAAGTAAGAACACATTATGAAAAGTGGCTTAAAGATTGATTGGACAGATGAAGCTTTAAATGCTTTAGAATTGACACTTAATTATTTAGAGATAAACTGGACAGATCGTGAACTTAAACAATTTTCTCGAAATTTGGAAAAAACATTGAGAATAATTTCAAATCATCCGGAAGGATTTCCTCAAAGTTTTAAAAATGAAGCCATAAGGCGTTGTATATTATCCAAACAAACAACAATTTATTACAAAGTAATGACAGATAAAATACTTATTATATCCTTATTCGATAATAGGCAAGATCCTCAGAAAAATCTATATTGAAATATCTTTTGAAGATTTCAAAAAGCGTGTAAGCAATATCCAAAAGTTTTCACGCTTTTTTATTTTATAAAAAAAATATAAAATTGAAAATGAAACATATAATCACTTTGTGTCTTTGTATCCTTGTGTTTAGCTTCTCAAAAGCTCAACAAACCGATCTTCCCGCTTTTCCGGGAGCCGAAGGCTGGGGTATGTACGCCCAAGGCGGACGAGGAGGTATTGTGCTGGAGGTAACCAATCTGAATGACAGTGGCCCCGGCAGTTTCCGCGAAGCCGTGATGAATCCCAATCCACGTATTGTGGTTTTCAGGATTTCCGGAACTATTGAGTTGAAATCAAAATTGATTATCACTTCTCCATATCTGACTATTGCCGGACAAACCGCTCCTGGCGATGGAATCTGTATCAAAGGATTTCCTTTCGATATTGCCAATACACACGATATCATTGTCAGATGTATCCGCATCCGTCCTGGAATTGAATCCGGATTAATTGGGTCCGAGATTGATGGCGTTGAAGTTCGGGAATCCTCCCATGTGATATTTGATCATTGTTCAGTTAGCTGGTCTAATGATGAGGGCATCAATAACTGGCATAAAAGTAGTTTTGTTACATTTCAGTGGTGTATGATGAGCGACCCTCTCAATAAGTCCGTTCATGAGAAAGGAGCTCATGGTTTTTCTGCAACTATCGGAGGCTATAAGGCTTCTTTTCATCATAACATAATGGCTAATGGGATGGCCCGGAATCCCAGTATTGGTGGAAATAATCAGAACTTTACAGTCTTACTGGATGTTCGTAATTGTATTATTTCTAACTGGGGACATCGTTCTTGTGATGGAAAGCCACTCTCAATCAACCTTGTCAATAATTATTACAAACCGGGTCCGGCAACAAAAGAAAATGTCAAACACCGAATTGCCAAAATAGATAATTCCGAGAAAATGGGTTTCACAGGCCTTTGGCATATTGAGGGTAATTATGTGGAAGGCTATCCGCAAATTTCCGCTGATAACTGGAATGGCGGTATTGATTTTGATGAAGGGGCATCCAAAGAACGCAATCGTCAGCCGAATGCGTTCGAAACAGCTTTTGTTACCACTCAATCTGCTAAAGATGCTTATGAATTGGTGTTGAAAAATGCAGGAGCTATTGCGCCTGAAAGAGACTCTCAGGATAAAAGGGTAATCGAACAGATCAAAACCGGAAAATATTTGTACGGAACCAATGGGATTATTGATAATGTAGAGCAGGTTGGTGGTTGGCCGGAATTAAAAAGCGTACCTCCTCCTAAAGATTCCGATCACGATGGGATGCCTGATGATTGGGAAATTGCGCATGGGCTGAATCCGAACAATCTATCCGATGCTATCCTGGATAGTGGTGATGGATATACCAATATTGAGAAATACATCAATAGCCTTGTTTTGGAAGTGAAAAATTAAAAGTTAAAAGTTAAAAATGAAAAATTTATTATCATACATTATTCATCCGTGCATCGTGCATCGTGCATCGTGCACTCTTATTCTGTCCTTCGCCTTTTGCCTTTTGCCTTTCGCCCTATTTTCCCAGAATGGAGTGTATTATACAGGCAAAACGCTTTCCAATGTGGATTATCATCATGGGCAATTAAGCCCCGCAGTCGGAACGCATAATATCCAAACCATGCGGGCCAACCGTCAACATCCCGGGAAATCCGATGGATTTGGCTGGACATACAACCATCAGTCTTTTCTGGTTTATTGGAATAACATGTATTATTTGCAATACTTAAGCGATCCGGTAGGAGAACATATTCCTCCGGGACAAACATTGATTCAGACTTCGAAAGACGGCTACAACTGGACAAAACCGGAAGTGGTTTTTCCCGAATACAAAATTCCTGATGGAACCACCAAAGAAGATTATCCCGGAGTTGCCAAAGATTTAACAGCCGTGATGCATCAACGCATGGGATTTTACGTGTCAAGCGATAAACGCTTGCTGACCATCGGTTTTTATGGTATTTGTTTTGATCAGAAAGATGACCCGAATGATGGTAATGGAGTCGGCCGGGTAGTGCGTGAAATCAAAAAAGACGGAACTTACGGGCCTGTTTATTTTATCCGTTACAATCATGCGTTCAACGAAAAGAATACAAATTATCCTTTCTATAAGAAAAGTAAAGACAAGGGTTTTGTTAAAGCTTGCGACGAACTATTGGCAGACCCTTTGATGATGATGCAATGGGTGGAAGAAGGCGATAGAAACGACCCCTTGATTCCGTTGAAAAAACAATATAAAGCATTCAATTACTATCATTTGAATGATGGCCGCGTGGTTGCCCTTTGGAAACATGCTTTGACCTCGGTTAGCAACGATGGTGGAAAAACCTGGTCGGAACCGGTAAACCGGGCAAAAGGCTTTGTTAACAGCAATGCTAAAATCTGGGGACAAAAAACTTCCGATGGAAAATTTGCAACAGTTTATAATCCTTCCGAATTTCGGTGGCCATTAGCGGTTTCCACCAGTGAAGACGGATTGGAATACAAAAACCTCTGGCTTGTTCACGGAGATATTACGGGAATGCGTTACGGAGGAAACTACAAATCCTGCGGGCCGCAATATACGAGGGGAATTCAGGAACACAACGGAACCACGCCCGATGGTAATATGTGGGTAACTTATAGTGTAAATAAAGAAGACATCTGGGTTGCCAAAATTCCTGTTCCTGTTACAGACAAAGCCATGTCGCATGCCGATGAAACTTTTGATTCCATGCCGCAGGGAAAAGAACTGGATACCTGGAATATCTACAGTCCGCTGTGGTCTCCCGTCAAAATTGAAAAAAGAAATGACGGCAAACGTTGGTTGTCTCTAAAAGACTGGGATTTATTTGATTATGCCAAAGCAGAAAGGGTCATTCCCGAATCCAAAAATCTGAAAGCAGAATTTGCAGTCATGCCTGTGCAAAATAATAAGGGAAATCTTCAGATAGAATTTCAGAATACAAAAGGTTTACCTTGCACCCGCCTGATTTTTGACCGGGATAGTTTATTGAAAATAAAAGTGGGCGCCCGTTACAATACCATCCTGAAATATGAACCGAATCGACTTTATCAGGTTGAAATGGATTTGTCTGTTTTAACCCGCAGTTTTACAATGAAAATTAACGGAAAAGACATTCCGCTGAAATTGTTTTTCAATCCGGTAGAATCCATTACGCGTGTTGTTTTCCGTACAGGGGATATTCCTTCAGAACCTAATCCGAATACTCTCGCCGACAGATACACCGATTTGCCCAATGCCGGAGATGAAGAACCCAAAGCAGAATATTATATTGCATACCTGAAAACATCTTCCGATAATACTTCTGCCATATTAAATACCGATGATTACAAAAAATACATTGATTATTTCAATACAATGGAAGGCGAAAATATCGTACAGGCCATTCCCAATGCTCAATCATGGAATTGGATGAAAGAAAATATCCCCTTCTTTGAATGCCCGCAAAAGAATTTTGAGGAAATTTATTATTTCCGTTGGTGGTCGTTTAGAAAACATATCGAAAATACGCCTAAAGGTTATGCAATAACAGAATTTCTGGTACAACGCAACTATGCCGATAAATACAATATGATTGCCTGCGCCATTGGCCATCATATTTATGAATCCCGTTGGCTGAGAAACAGAAATTACATCAACCAGGATATACATGTCTGGTTTCGTGGAAACGAAGGAAAACCGATGGCCAAACTACGCAAGTTCAGCAGTTGGACAGCTAACGCTTTGTATAATAAATACATGGTAGATGGCGATAAGAACTATCTGCTTGATATGTATCCCGATTTACAGCAGGAATTTACAGATTGGGATGATCATCTTTTACCTTCCGGTTTATATTGGCAGGGAGATGTGCAGGATGGTATGGAAGAGTCCATCAGTGGTGGCCGTAAAAAACAATATGCCCGTCCAACCATCAACAGTTATATGTATGGAAATGCCATGGCTCTTTCTGAAATGGCTAGAATGAAAGGAGATAACGCTTCTGCTGAAAAATATACGGCAAAAGCCAATCAGATCAAAAATCTGGTGCAAACTCAGTTATGGAACCCGGATAGCACCTTCTTCGAAACCTTAAGAAAGCCCGGAGAGTTTGCTCAGGTGCGTGAAGCGATTGGCTATATTCCATGGTATTTCAACTTGCCGGATAAAAACAAAAAATATGATAATGCCTGGAAACAAGTAACGGATGAAGGCGGATTTCTGGCGCCTTATGGCTTAACAACCGCAGAGCGTCGCCATCCCGAATTCCGGACTCATGGTTGTTGCAAATGTGAGTGGGACGGAGCTATCTGGCCTTTTGCTTCTGCCCAAACCATGACTGCATTAGCCAATTACATGAACAATTATCCGGATCCCATCATGCAGGATTCTACTTATTTCCGTTTGATGGAGTTATATGTAGAAAGCCAATACCACAGAGGCCGTCCGTATATCGGTGAATATCAGGATGAAGTGACAGGCTACTGGCTGAAAGGCGACCAGGAACGCAGCCGCTATTATAATCACTCTACATTCAATGATTTAATGATCTCAGGATTAATCGGTTTACGTCCGCGGCCGGATAATACAATCGAAGTCAACCCGTTGATTCCTCAAGACAAATGGGATTGGTTTTGTTTGGATAATGTTTCTTATCATGGAAAAAATATCACCATTGTCTGGGATAAAACCGGAGATAAATACAATTGTGGAAAAGGTTTTTACATACTGGTTGATGGAAAATTAGTCGTAAAATCTGATAAACTTCAAAAACTAACATATCAATTTTGAAAAAAATAGAAGGTACACGGTGCACGGTGCACGGTGCAGGAAAATATGCAGAATCTAAAGCCCCTTTCTTATGGAGAGGGGCTTGGGGAGAGGTGTGCTTAGTGTTATTATTTCTTTTCATTAATATCACCTCTTTGCATGCTCAGATTCAACCCGTTGATTTGACTTGCGAGATGATGGAAAACCCTCTTTCTGTTGAAGTTTTCAATCCTCGTTTCGGTTGGAAACTGCTTTCCAATGCACAAGGTGAAAAACAAACAGCTTATCAGATTACAGTAACATCAGACGAAGAAAACATCTGGGATACAGGTAAAATAAATTCTGATCAAAGCCAATTCATACAATACAACGGAAAAAAACTTCGGAAAGGACAAACATACAAATGGAAAGTTCAGGTTTGGGACGCTAAAGGCAGGCCTACAGGAAGTCAAACTTCATCCTTTCAAATGGCCCCCGAATTTTTGCAAACCACACAATGGATAGGAGCCATTACACGCAAAGATGCAAATTTACCCACCGGTCGCCGTGATTTCCATTTGCCTTCTCTGAAAAAACAGGAAAATATAGATATATACAACAGCATAAATCCTCTGGCCTTGCGAAGCATTCGCTTAAGCAAAACAATTCAGATTGATAAGCCGGTGAAAAAGGCGACTGCATATGTTTGCGGACTTGGGCAATATAATTTTACCTTAAGTGGAATAAAGCTGACGGATGATGTCCTTACTCCTGCCTGGAGTGATTATGATAAAACAGTCTATTACAATACTTATCAGATAAATCCTTTATTGCTGCAAGGCGAAAAAACGATAGATGTTACACTTGGAAACGGATTTTACAACACCGTAAGTAACCGTTACCGGAAAGTTTGGGTATCATTTGGTCCTCCGACATTATTTTTTGAAATGTATATCGAGTATGCAGACGGAACAAAAGATATTATCCAATCCGATCAATCATGGAAATACGCACTGAGCCCAACCACTTTTAATGATATTTACGGAGGAGAAGATTACGATGCCAGACTGGAAAAACCGGTTGAATGGAAACCTATTGTCGTACAAGAAGCTCCCACAGGCATTTTACGCCCGCAACAAATTCCCGGAATCAAACAAATGCAAAAAATCCCGGTGAAAGAAATGGAAATAAAATCAGATACGGTTATACTTTTTACGATGAAACAAAATGTATCCGGATACCCATACATCAAAGTTTCAGGGAAAAAAGGACAAACACTCAGGATGATTGTAGGTGAAGCATTGGATAAAGAAGGTTTTGTATCTCAGAAACGAACCGGAGGGCCTCACACATACCAATATACACTGAAAGGAACCGGAATTGAAGAATGGCATCCTGAGTTTACTTATTATGGCTTTCAATACATTCAGGTTGAGGGAATTAAAATTGAACAAATCAAAGATATTTATTCCTGTTTCATATACAATTCGACCAAAGAAACCGGAACATTCGAATGTTCGAATCTTTTGTTTAACAAAATACATTGGATCATCAACAATGCAGTGAAAAGCAATATGCAATCAGTATTTACCGATTGTCCCCAACGTGAAAAATTGGGTTGGCTGGAAGAAACTCATCTCAACGGAGCGGTATTACTATATAATTACGATTTAATCCAAATTTTCCCTAAAGTAATGCGGGATATTGCTGACGGACAAAGAAATAGCGGACTCATTCCATCCATAGTTCCCGAATATGTGGAATTCGGAGGTGATTTTACCGACTCTCCCGAATGGGGAAGCGCCGGAGTAATCGTCCCCTGGATGTATTACAAATTTTATGGCGATAATAAGTTGATCATCAAATATTACAATGTAATGAAAAAATATGTGGATTACCTGGAAACAAAAGCCGACCATTACATCCTTTCTCATGGTCTGGGCGATTGGTATGATTATGGAGATCATCCTGCCGGATATGCCAAAAACAGTCCGATAGCAGTTTCCGCCACATCACATTACTATTATGCTGCTCATTTGTTGGCCAAAGCTGCCGAAATGCTGCAAAAACAGGAAGATCTGAAAACATACAGCACATTGGCTACAAACATCAAAAATGCCTTTAATGCTAAATTTTTTAATCAGGAAACAAAACAATACGGCAGTGGGAGCCAGTTTTGTAATGCCGTTGCCATTTATATGAATATTGTCGAGCCACAATACAAACAAGCTGTACTCGAAAATCTGAAGAAAGATATCATACAAAGAGGCTATCGCTTAACAACCGGAGACGTAGGCAATCGCTATCTCTATCTCGCTTTGGCATTGAACAATGAAAATGAAATCCTGTATAAAATGCACAACCATGAAGAAGTTCCCGGATATGGTTATCAGGTCAAAATGGGAGTCACCACACTGACCGAACAATGGGATCCGAACCGTGGCAATTCATGGAATCATTTCATGATGGGGCAAATAGACGAATGGTTCTATCGTTCCCTGGCAGGAATCGAACCGGTTCAGCCTGGATTCAAAGAATTTACCGTTGCTCCGGTAATTATTGATGATTTGAAATATGTAAAAGCAACATATACAACGTTGTACGGAGATATAAAAGTAGATTGGAAACGTGAAAACAACCAATTCTTCATGACAGTCGAAGTCCCCGTCAACACAAAAGCGACAATAGTATTACCCAACGGGAAACAGCAAAAAGTAGGTTCAGGAAAACACAACTTTGAAGTGAAAAATTAAAAACTAAAAGTTAAAAATTAGTTTGTAAAATAGCTGATTCTTAACTCATAACTTTTAATTTTTAACTTTTAATTTTTAACTTTATGGAGTATAGAGAGATAGGCAAAACGGGCATGAAAGTGTCCAATCTAAGTTTCGGCGCTTCTTCATTAGGCGGTGTTTTTCATTCGTTAAAGGAAGAAGAAGGAATTAAAGCTGTACATACAGCGGTAGAAAATGGAATCAATTTTATAGATGTCTCTCCTTACTATGGACATTTGAAAGCAGAAATAGTACTGGGAAAAGCATTAAAAAGTATTGACCGGGGAAAATATTACCTATCCACCAAAGTGGGTCGTTATGGTGAGGACGGAGTAAATTACTGGGATTATTCTGCTGAAAAAGCAATACATAGCGTTTATGAAAGTATGGAACGCCTGAATGTTGATTATGTAGATCTGATCAATGTTCATGATATTGAATTTGCCGATTTGGATCGGGTTTGTGAGGAAACTTTACCCACATTGGTAGAGATGAGAAATAAAGGAATCGCCAAACATGTGGGCATCACCAATCTGACTTTACGGCACTTTAAATATGTAATCGATCATGTTCCGGCAGGAACTGTTGAAAGTGTTCTTTCGTTTTGCCATTATTGTTTGAATGATGATGCGTTAGTTGATTATCTGGATTATTTTGAAGAAAAAGGAATCGGAGTAATCAATGCCTCTCCGTTTTCAATGGGCCTGTTGACAGAAAGAGGAGCTCCTAATTGGCATCCGGCTCCAAGACCTTTGCAAGATCTTTGCAGAAAAGCGGCACAGCATTGTTGGTCGAAAGGGAAATCCATAGAACAATTAGCGATCCAATATGCAGTCGTCAATCCTCATATAGCAACAACATTGTTTAGTACCACACGTCCGGAAGCCGTATTGCAAAACATCCGTTGGGCAAATGAACCGATGGACGAAGAATTATTGAAAGATGTACAAAATATATTGGAACCAAGATTCAGAGATACATGGCTAAATTCATAATTGATGCCCACGCCCACCTGTGGCTTCGACAAGATACCGAAGTCAATGGTATGAAAATCCAAACCATGGAAGGAGGAAAATCTCTTTTCATGGGAGAAATTCGCCAGATGCTTCCGCCATTCATTGTCGACGGGCGAAATACGGCTGAAATCTTTCTTTCCAACATGGATTATGCGCAAGTTTCGGCAGCCGTAATCACACAGGAATATATCGACGGACTGCAAAACGATTATTTGTGGGAAGTACAACAAAAATATCCCAATCGTTTTTTGTGTTGCGGAATGGTAGATGCCCGTCAGTCAGGTTATTTGGAACATGCGAAACAATTAATTCATCAAGGATTCAAAGCCATTAAACTTCCCGCCGAGAGATTAATCATGCCAGATAAAAGAGTTGATCTGACATGCGATGAAATGATGCGGATGTTCAAATTGATGGAACAAAATAATATCCTTTTCTCTGTAGATCTGGCTCCGGGAAAAATGCAGGTTCCAGAAATGGAAGAAATTATTGCCGAATGTCCGGATTTAAAAATTGCTATTGGCCATTTTGCAATGGTTACTCGTCCTGATTGGCAGGAACAAGTAAAACTGGCTCGTCATCAGAATGTTATGATAGAATCCGGTGGAATCACCTGGCTGTTTAATGACGAATTTTATCCCTTTACCGGAGCCGTTTGGGCAATCAAAGAAGCAGCCTCATTGGTCGGAATCGAAAAACTGATGTGGGGTTCTGATTATCCGCGAACCATTGCAGCAATCACTTACCGGATGTCTTATGATTTTGTTTTGAAATCCCAATTACTTTCAGACGAAGAAAAATATTTGTTCTTAGGCGAAAATGCCCGTAAATTTTATGGATTTGAAAATTTACTTGAATTACCATATATTAAAAATATGTCGGAATGAAAAAAAACAACTATACAATCCCGCTCGCCCTGATCTTCAGCCTGTTTTTCATCTGGGCTATCAGCAGTAATTTGTTGCCGACCATGATCCGGCAATTGATGAAAACGTGCGAATTAAATACATTCGAGGCTTCTTTTACCGAAACAGCTTACTGGTTGGCCTATTTCTTTTTCCCGATTCCCATTGCTATGTTCATGAAAAAATACAGTTACAAGGCGGGGATTATTTTCGGATTATTATTGGCTGCTTTCGGCGGATTTTTGTTTTTTCCGGCAGCAGCCATCAAAGAATATTGGGCATACCTCTGTATATTTTTTGTTATCGCAACAGGAATGTGTTTCCTGGAAACAGCTGCCAATCCTTATGTTACAGTATTGGGAGACCCGAAAACTGCGCCTCGTCGTCTGAATCTGGCGCAATCTTTTAATGGTTTGGGAGCCTTTATTGCAGCCATGTTTCTCAGTAAACTTGTATTAAGCGGACAAAGTTACACACGTGAAACTTTACCTGCTGATTATGCCGGTGGCTGGGATGCTTATATTCAGTTCGAAACAAACTCGATGAAAACGCCTTATCTCATATTAGCTGCGATACTGGTACTCATTGCTGTTGTTTTTATTTTTTCTAAATTACCTAAAATAAAGGAAGGAGACCGTGAAGAAGGCGATATTTCCAACGATAAACTGATAGATCTTAAAGTATTGAAGCATTCTCATTTACGTTGGGGCGTTATCGCTCAATTCTTTTACAATGGCGGACAAACAGCGATCAATAGCCTTTTTCTGGTTTATTGCTGCACTTATGCCGGAATGCCGGAAGATACGGCAACAACATTCTTCGGGCTTTACATGCTTGCGTTTTTGCTGGGAAGATGGATTGGCACGATGTTGATGGTAAAATTCCGTCCGCAGGATATGTTGCTGGTTTATGCCATTATCAATGTTATTCTTTGTGGTGTCATCATGATTTTCGGAGGAATGACCGGATTATATGCCATGCTGGGGGTTTCTTTTTTTATGTCTATCATGTATCCTACTCAATTCTCATTGGCGCTGGAAGGTTTGGGAAGCAATACCAAGAGTGGTTCGGCCTTCTTGGTAATGGCTATTGTCGGCAATGCTTGTTTGCCTCAATTAACCGCATATATCATGCACCACAACGAACAAATTTATCAGATTGCTTATATCATTCCCTTAATATGTTTCATTTTTTGTGCTTATTACGGGTGGAAAGGATATAAAGTAAAGAATTAATTTCATTTCAACTTTCAATTAATTATGAAAGCAATACAAATTATACAACCGGGAGAAATCAAGACTGTTGAAATCGAAAAACCATCAGTCAGGCCAGGAGAAGTATTAGTAAAAATCAAATATGTAGGTTTTTGCGGATCGGATCTGAATACCTATTCGGGAAAGAATCCGATGGTACAATTGCCTGTCATTCCAGGTCATGAGATAGGAGCGGTTATAGAAGCTGTTGGTGATAATGTTCCTGAACATCTTGTACCTGAAATGTCTTGTACCATCAATCCTTACACTGCTTGCGGAAGTTGTTCTTCCTGCCGCAACGGGCGGCCCAATGCCTGCCGGTTCAATCAAACTTTTGGTGTTCAACGCAATGGCGCTATGTGTGAATATATTGCTGTTCCCTGGAGTAAAGTGATTGCAGATGCAGAAATTAACTCCAAAGATTTTGCATTGGTCGAGCCGATGAGCGTAGGTTTTCATGCTGTATCCAGAGCTGAAGTTACAGACCTGGATGTTGTAATGGTAATCGGTTGCGGAATGATTGGAGTCGGCGCTATTGTCCGTTCGGCATTGCGTGGAGCTAAAGTCATTGCCGTAGATGTGGATGACGAAAAATTAGCGTTGGCCAGGCGTTTGGGTGCAACTTTCATTATCAATTCCAAAACAGAAAGTGTACATGAGCGTTTACAATCAATAACGAATAATTTTGGCCCGGATGTTGTTGTTGAAGCAGTTGGAGCTCCGGCAACTTATCAAATGGCGATCAATGAAGTGGCATTTACCGGACGAGTAGTTTGTATCGGTTATGCTAAAACGGAAATAGCATTCGAAACCAAATATTTTGTACAAAAAGAATTGGATATCAGAGGTTCGCGCAATGCCATGCCGGAAGATTTCCGTGCTGTAATGGAGTATCTGAAGCGTGGAACTTGTCCCAAAGATGAATTGATCAGCGCCGTTTTCAAACCTGAGCAGGCAACGGAAGCCATGAATTTTTGGATGAAAGATCCGGGAAAAGTGTTTAGAATATTAATCGAATTTTAATGAATGGAAAACATGAATAAAAAATTATTTTTCAGCCTGTTATTAATTATCTTTTCAGTTTCTGTTATCAAAGCAGAAACGATAGATATCCTGAAATTCGGAGCAAAAGCTGATGGTAAAACCTCCAACACCGCTATTATCAAAAAAGCGATTGATAAATTGTCTTTTCAGGGAGGTGGAACATTATTTTTCCCGACAGGAACTTATTTAACAGGACCCATTGTATTAAAAAGCAATATCACTATCGATATTGAAGCCGGAGCAACGCTATTGTTTTCCGACAATTTTGCAGAATATACTCCTTTTGTGGAGATGCGTTTTGAAGGAGTTGTCATGAAAAGTTTTTGTCCGCTCTTTTATGCTTATGAACAGGAAAACATAACAATCAAAGGGCAAGGTAAAATTAACGGAAATGGTAAAAGATGGTGGTACGCCACATTTAATATTGAAGGCGCAGATAAAGATGAAGCTTTCAAAAAAGAAATTACTACTTATCAGCAAATGTGGGATAAAGAAAATCCGAATTTTCAAATTGAAGAACAATCGGATTGGAAAGGTACATTAAAGAAAAAATTCTTCCGCCCGCCGCTTTTTCAACCCTACAAATGTAAAAATTTCAAAGTAGAAGGTGTTACCATAATAGATTCTCCTTTCTGGACAATCAATCCTGAATTTTGTGATAATGTAACAGTACATGGAGTAACTATTATTAATCCCGATGGAGCGCCTAATACAGATGGCGTTAATCCTTCTTCCTGCAAAAATGTACATATTTCCGATTGTCATATTTCCGTAGGTGATGATTGTATCACTTTGAAATCAGGCCGTGATTTGCAGGGACGTCAATATGCCACACCTTGTGAAAATATTACAATCACGAACTGTACAATGCTGGCCGGACACGGAGGCGTAGTAATCGGCAGCGAAATGTCGGGCGATGTACGTAAAGTAACCATCTCCAATTGCGTGTTTGATGGAACAGATCGTGGAATCCGTATCAAATCAACCCGTGGACGCGGCGGAATTGTAGAAGAAATCAGAGTCAGCAATATCGTAATGAAAAATATTCAGCGGGAAGCTATTGTCTTGAACTTATTTTATACTAAAGTTCCGGCGGAAACAATATCAGAACGCACTCCGGTTTTCCGTAATATTCATATATCCAATATGACAGGCAGCGAAGTCAATATGGCTGGAAGTATTCTGGGTATCGAAGAAATGCCGGTTTCCAATATTTCATTTGTAGATATAAATATGGATGCTAAAACTGGCTTTGTAGTTGATAAGGCTGAGAATATTACATTCACAGATGTACAAGTCAATACGGAAACCGGAGCTCCATTTAAAATCAGTGATACAAAAGAACTTCGGATCAATAATATATTTACGATGAACACGAAGCCCAATATTCCGGTAATCGAAATGCTGAATGTGAAAGATGTATTTATCCGGGGATGTTTTCCATTGAAAGGCAGTGAAACATTCCTGAAATTGCAAGGTGAAAAAACCGAAAACATCATTTTGATGAATAATTATCTGGAAAGATTATCCAATCCCGTGATGAAAGGAGATGAAGTGAAGAGTGAAATAGTGAAAAAGTGAATTGCGAGTGGTGAATAGTGAGATGTTTCAATTCACGAAGGAGAGAAACGACTCTCACTATTCACCATTCACTTAAAAATATAGCCATGCAAAAAAAATACTCCGGAGTTGTCGTTCCGATGATCACTCCATTAACAGAAGACTTTAAAATCGATGTTCGGGCAGTAGAAAAAGTCATGAAACTGTTTGCCGAAAACAATATTTCTCCCTTAGTGATGGGGACAACAGGGGAGTCTGCTTCCATTGGAGATATTGAAAGTGCTGTTTTTTTAGAAAATGCACTTGAGTTCAGAAAATCCAATCAAACAATATATGCAGGTTTGGTAGGAAATAATGTTTTTGATTTAATCGAAAAATCTAAGATTTATGGAGCCATGGGCGCCGATGTTGTGGTAGCGACTTTACCTTCATATTATATTCTGACTCCGGCCCAAATGGAAAATTTTTATACCATGTTGGCCGATCAAAGTCCTTGTCCGATCATGATGTACAACATCAAAGCAACCACTCAGATGTCTATCCCGTTGGATGTGGTTGAAAAATTAAGCAATCACCCGAACATCGTAGGTTTGAAAGACTCGGAACGTGATTTGGACAGACTGAAAACTTGTATTGATTCTTACAAAAACAGGGAAGACTTTTCTTTCTTCTGTGGTTGGGGCGCTCAGGGATTGAATAGCCTTCGGATGGGAGCCGACGGTATTGTTCCGAGCACAGGAAACATTGTCCCCGAAATCTATAAAAATTTATACGATTCATTTTTGAATAATGATTATGAAGCTGCTGAAAAATTCCAACAACAAACCGATGAGGTTGCTGTTATTTATCAAAAAGACAGAACTTTGGGAGAATCATTAGCTGCATTGAAAGTAATGATGACAACCAGAAATCTTTGTCAAACACATATGATGCCTCCGTTAACCTTATTATTCGAACAACACGAAAATCAAATAAAAGAAAAATTTTCAACTTTCAACTTTTAACTTTCAACTTATGGAGAACACATTACATTGGATCGATTATCTGATAGTTATCATTACAGTACTGTCGACAATTGTCATCGGAGCCTATTTTGCTAAAGGACAAAAAAGCTCAGATAAGTATTTTGCCGGTGGAAAAAATTTCCCGTCGTGGGTTATAGGAGTATCCATATTTGCAACCTTGATTAGTAGTGTTACTTTTCTGGCCTATCCCGCAGCCGCTTATAAATCAAACTGGATTTTGTTAGTACAGGGATTAATGGTTCCGATCGTATTGGTCGGGATGATCTGGTTTATCGTTCCCTTATTCCGGAAAGTAATCCGTTTAAGTACTTATGAGTATTTTGAACGGCGTTTCGGCTTTTTTGCACGTATGTACAGCTCCATCGCTTTTACTTTAACTCATTTTTCAAAAATGGGAACAGTATTGTATCTGTTAGCCTTAGCGATGAATGCCGTAGCCGGATTTGACATTTATACCACAATCATCTTGTTAGGAATTTCCATCATTATTTTGACTTTATTAGGCGGTATTGAAGCTGTAATCTGGATGGACGTTATTCAAGGCTTTTTACTTATCGGAGGAGGGTTGCTGTGTTTCGGAATACTTCTTTTCGTTCCGGAAGGAGGCCCACAAATGGTTATTGGAAAAGCTTTCGAATGGAATAAAGTTGGCTTTGGCCCTTATGATATAGATTTTACCAAGTTGACTTTTATCGTCATGGTTTGTAATGGAATTTTCTATGCTATCCAGAAATATGGAACAGATCAAACTATCGTACAACGTTATCTCACGGCAAAAGATGATAAGGGAGCTAAAAAAGCGGCTTACATAGGCGTCTTGATGAGTGTCCCGGTTTGGGCGTTGTTCATGTGTATTGGTTCGGCATTATACGTATTCTATCATCTTCAGGGAGCGCCTCTTCTCCCCGAGAGTATTAAAACGGACGAAGTGTTTCCTTATTTTATGAGAACGGAATTACCTGTTGGAGTTATCGGTCTGGTATTGGCAGCGTTGATCTCTGCGGCCATTTCCAGTTTGGATGCTGATATGAACAGTTTGGCTGCTGTAGGTGTTCAGGATTATTACCAACGTTTCAAGCCACAATGTACTGATAAACAAAAATTGAGAATGGGACGCATACTGGTTACTGTTTCCGGATTAGGGTGTATCGGAGTCGCTCTTCTTTATGCTTATTGGAAAGGAGAAGGAGTGCTTGGTATTGTTTTTGAATTGTATGCTATATTTTCTGCCGGAATTGTAGGTATCTTCTTGTTAGGCTTATTTAGTAAGAGAGCCAATAAGCAAGGCCTTTATGTCGGCCTTTTCGCCTGTATTCTGTTTACGGCTTATGCATTATTGACTTCGACTAAAATAGAAATAGCTGGAACAGAACGTTTGATCCTCGATTTTGGCAAGTTCAATTTCCCACACCATAAATATATGTTAGGTGTGTATAGCCATATCATTGTATTGGTTGTAGGATACATTGCCAGTTTTTTCTTTAAGAAGAATGAAAATCTGGATGAAAACCTGACGGTTTACGGATACTTGAAACAATTAAAAAATTAAGAATTAAAAATTATGACATATGTGATCAATATGAATGTTTTGGGTGCAAAGGTGCACGGTACACGGTGCACGGTCGGTTTATCAGATGTAGAGTGCATTTTCAGGCGTAAGCAATTCGTGCACCGTGCACCGCGTACCGTGCACCCAAAAATATTCGTATTGATTTCAAAATAAACTAAATAATATATCTTAAATGAACGAAATAACTCTATACCAACCCAACAAAATTGTTTTTGGGATAAACTCCTTGCAAAAATTACCGGAAGATTCTAAAGAAGACAACATCAGAAAAATCCTGTTTATCACAGCATCTCCACTTAAGAAGAAAGTGGAAGAACTGATTGTTGTACTAAAAAATATTCAGATAGAAGCAGAACTTTTGGAATATGTTTTCGGAGAGCCGACAATTGCTTATTTCAATAGTTTATTAGAACCGGCAAAAGCTTATTGTCCCGATTGTGTGGTTGGGATAGGAGGGGGGAGTGTCCTTGATACGGCAAAATTGATTGCTTCTTTGATTGATAAAGCTCAGGATGTCAGGCAGTTTTTTGGAAAAAATCTTCTTCCCGGAAGAAATACAAAACTGGTTTGTGTACCTACAACTTCGGGAACAGGCAGCGAAGTCTCTCCCAATGCCATTCTTTTAGATGAAAATACTTTGGAAAAAATAGGAACTATCAGTCCGTTTCTGGTTCCCGATGTATGTTACATAGATCCTTCATTAACAGTAGGACTTCCCCCAAGTATTACGGCAGAAACGGCGATGGATGCTTTGTCTCATTGCATTGAAGCTTATACGAACAAATTCAGTCATCCTGTTGTTGATAATTATGCGCTTGCAGGTATTCGTTTAATTACGCAAAATCTGGAAACTGCGTATGAAAATGGAAATGATCTGGAAGCCCGTTCCGCACTTTCTTTAGGAAGTATGTACGGAGGTTTGTGTCTGGGTCCTGTTAATACGGCTGCTGTTCATGCTTTGTCTTACGGATTGGGTGGAAAATATCATATTTCGCATGGTTTGGCCAATGCCATTTTATTACCCGGTATCATGAAATTCAATATGGAATCTGATGTTGAAAGATACAGACAAGTTGCATTGGCAACAGGCATTGAAGAAGCTGATTCTCCGGAAGAAACCGCTTTGAAAGGTATTGAAAAAATCAGTGAAATAGCAATTGCCTGTGGAATTCCTCAAAAACTGTCGGATATCAATGTCCGTCAGGAAGATGTGGAAGAACTATCAAATTTAGCAATGAACGTCACTCGCTTATTAGTCAATAACCCGCGGGAAGTTAAAAAAGAAGATGCGATGAATATATTTAACTCACTATTTTAATGGAGACAAAGTGTCACTCGTCACTTTGTCACCCGTCACAGATATGAAAATCATCGGAATAACAATGGGCGACCCTGCCGGAATCGGTCCCGAGATCATTGTCAAATCATTACAGAATCCGGCAATTTACGAAGAATGCAAACCTTTGGTTTTTGCAGATGTAAAAGTCATGGAAATGGCTTTATCCGTATGTAAAAGTGACCTGAAGATACATTCTGTTTCATCTGTTTCAGAGGCAAAATTCAAATATGGAACAATTGACGTTTTCAACCTGAACAATGTCGATATTTCCAAATTAGAATACGGAAAAGTTTCGCCAATGGCCGGAAATGCAGCATTCGAATCCATTCATAAGGTAATAGAAATGGCATTGGCTAAAGAGATTGATGCAACCGTTACAGCCCCGATCAACAAAGAATCTCTGAATCTGGCTGGTCATCATTTTTCCGGTCATACCGAAATCTATGCACATTTTACCCATACGGAAAAATATGCCATGTTGCTGGCCGACGAGACTTTGCGTGTAATCCATGCCACCACCCATGTGCCGCTTCGCAAAGCTTGCGAAATTATCAGCAAAGAGCGTATATTCGATGTTATCAAGCTATTGGACGATGCTTGTAAACAGTTTGGAATCACTCATCCTAAAATCGGAGTAGCCGGTCTGAATCCTCATGCAGGTGATGGAGGTTTATTTGGCGATGAAGATGAAAAACAAATCCTGCCGGCCGTGAAGGAAGCGCAAATCTTGGGCTTCAATGTAGAAGGCCCTGTTCCTGCCGATACGCTTTTCTCCAAAGCCATTCAGGGGAAATATGATGGTTGCGTGGCCATGTATCACGACCAGGGACACATTCCGTTCAAACTGATCGGTTTCAAATGGAATAATAAAACACAAACAATGGATAGTGTTAAAGGGGTTAACATTACGCTCGGATTGCCGATTATCCGTACATCCGTTGATCATGGTACCGCATTCGAAATTGCAGGCAAAGGCATTGCCAGTGAGGATGCAATGACCATTGCCATTGAATATGCTATAAAAATGGCAAAAAATTCAAAAAATAAATGAAAATCCCATATCTTTGTACGCCAATTAGTGTAAGTTGATATAGAAAAAATGATTACTGTTATTGCAGATGATATTACAGGAGCTGCTGAAATAGCCGGAGTTTGTCTTCGCTATGGCTTATCTGTCGCATTGGATGTGGATATAGCGGAAGTGCCTCATACAGAGGCATGGGTGATCGCTACAAATACCCGTTCTTTAAAAGAAGAGGAAGCTATCGAAGAAACCCGGAAGATCGCAGCTATTTTGAAAAAGAAAGGAATTTCGAATATTTTCAAAAAAATAGATTCTGTTTTAAGAGGCCATATCATTGCGGAAATAAAAGCCTTGCTCGAATTTATTCCTAAAAGCAGAGTTCTTATTTTACCTGCAAACCCTGAAATGGGAAGAACGATCAATCACGGTCGCTATTATATCCATGGCGAAATGCTTAGCTTAACATCTTTTGCCGATGATCCCGATTTTCCCGCCCGTTTTTCTTCCGTTGATAAAATATTGAATACAACACCCGAAGATTCGGCATTGTTTATGACTCCGGACATTATGAATATGTCTGATTATAAGGATTATGCCTCTCCGATTACAGATGACATCCTGTTTGCCGGAGGATCCGTTTTCTTTGAAGCAGTACTGAATGCAACTTATCCGAATGCAACTCAGAAAGTTAGTCCTACAACCGGAATTCCGAAAGCTAAAAGCAGATTGTTAATGGTTTGTGGAAGTTCCCACGCAAACAGTAAAAAATTTGTTGAAAAAGTACAGGGAAACCTTTTTGAAGTATTTGAAATGCCCTTTCAATTATTGGAAGAAGGAAATGATTCTACTACAATGAATAATTGGGTAAGTGAAGTTGTTACTGCAATAGAAAATAAAAAACGGGTAATCTTAACTACAAACAGAACAAAGATAAATCCGGAAGCATCGGAAAAAATAAAAGCCTTAATGACAGTCGCTTTGACAAAAGTATTGCTGAAAACCGACATTGAAGAACTTTATATAGAAGGAGGAGCTACCACCTATTCTATTATCAAATCTTTAGGCTTTTCTTCTCTGATTCCGGTCAAAGAATACTCCAGAGGAGTTGTCCGTATGAAAATTCCTACCAGAAAAAATCTGTACATTTCCATCAAGCCCGGAAGTTACGAATGGCCTAACAAATTATTCGGAATAAGGACAAATTCATAAAAAAATACTGAAATTCACAGACCCATAAGTTCTCTTTTGATAAAAAAGCGGCAAATCAGAAAAATCATATTTTTCAGGATGTTCCAAAATAAAAATACCTCCTTCTTTAAGCATATTTTTTGAGAGAACGATGGACGGAATCTGTTCCAGATTAGGTAAGTCGTAAGGAGGATCTGCAAAAATCAGATCGAATGAAAGATGGACGCTTTCCAGATAACCGAATACATCCGTTTTGATGGGGATTAAAGCTTCCGTTTTTAATTCTTGAGCCACCTTCTTAATGAAAGCATAATGATTGGCATTTTTTTCCACCGCAACCACTTCCTTACTTCCTCTTGAAATCAATTCGAAAGCAATTCCCCCGGTCCCGGAAAATAAATCCAGACAAACCGTATCTTCCAGATCAATCAGGTTATTGATCACATTGAAAATGTTTTCTTTGGCGAAATCAGTAGTTGGCCGCGCCGAAAAATTCTTGGGAATTGTAAATCGCCTCCGTTTATAAATCCCGCTTATAATTCGCATAAAGAAAGGATTAAAATATCAAATGGAATATTCTTAACAGGAGCAGTTACCGGGACAATATTTTTTATATAATTCTTCATCATTTTCAATAATTTATCTTTTTCGCCCGAATCTCCTGAAATATAGGCATTGTCTGTCATTTGATTCATTTTCAATTGTTTCCAGACATAGAAAATATAGTAAACCAGGTCATTCAAATCTTTGTATTGGAAATGATTGGCAAAAGCAAATTCGCCATTGGTAAAACAAATCAATTCAAATGAATTTTCTCTGAGATTGATTACCATGCTTTTGGCGCTTCCCAAAGTCATTCTTTCCTGAAAATAAGCAATCAACGGACAAGTATGATGAATAAAAACTGGATGAACCAATGATCTGTGAAGAAAATCGTAAACATTTTCATCGATATCATATACAACAGTAATATCCGGATTTTTCAGTTGGGAATACATTACTCTTCCAGCTGTTTTGTCAATATTGAAATTGAAAAAAATATCTTTTTTATCTTTCGTAAAAATATAGGAAGGAATAAATGTAAATGCTTGAGAATGGCTGATTACCCAAAGTTTTTTGTAAGATAAAGTAAAAATCTCAGCCGTAAAAAATATCTCTTTCACATTAGCTTCTACAGATATTTTTTTATTATATATCAATTTTTTATAAAAAAAAGAACCTTGAACTTCAGGCTGATACAAGACATAAGACAAACCGTCTGTTTCCAATAAAATAATTAAAACAAACCGGTCCGAAAGTTCCAGGTCGAAATTTTCGGGAAGTTCGATAGATATGTCGTTGTGATCTGAACTCATGATTTTTCTGCAAAAATAACGAAAAGAATGAGGAAAATAGTAATTTTAAGCCCGAATTATTTTAAATGTGACGAAGTGATAGGGTGACAAGGTGACTTTTTATTTGTCATTCCGTCACCTCGTCACACACTAATATCATTATGCTAAGCGATTATTTCCTCCAACAAATAAAACAAAATTTTCCTTTCATTCCAACATCCGAGCAAGAAGAAGCTTTGGAAAAATTAAATGAATTCTTCTTTTCAAAAGAAACCGAAAGTCTTTTTGTCTTAAAGGGTTATGCCGGTACAGGAAAATCTTCCCTGGTGGGCGCTGTGGTGAAAACAATGAATACTTTGGAGCAAAAAGCTGTCTTGATGGCTCCTACCGGTCGTGCTGCCAAAGTTTTTGCATCTTATGCGAAACAAAATGCATATACCATCCACAAAAAAATCTATCGGCAGAAAAAATTTACCGGCGAACCATCCGGATTTGTTCCTGCCGAAAATCTATATAAAGATACCCTATTCATTGTTGATGAGGCATCTATGATTTCCAATGACGGATTAGAATCTTTTTCATTCGGCAGTGGGCGTTTATTGGATGATCTGATTCATTATGTGTATTCAGGTGAAAATTGTCGTTTGATTTTGTTGGGAGATACAGCTCAGTTACCACCTGTTTCACAAAGTGAAAGTCCTGCGCTGGACAAAAATACTTTGGAATCTTATGGGATAAAAGTTTTTGAACATACATTGACCCAGGTAGTTCGTCAAACAGAAATTTCAGGTATTTTGCATAATGCCACTTTGTTGAGAACTGCTATCGAAAAAGGAGATACCAATCAATTTCCAAAACTCTCTTTGAAAAAATTCCCGGATATAAAATGTATCGGCGGAAGCGAATTAATAGAAGAAATCAATTCGATTTATGATAAAGATGGGGTAGAGGAGACCATCATCATTTGCCGTTCCAACAAACGAGCCAATATATACAATAATGGCATTCGCAATCGTATTTTATACCGGGAAGAAGAATTGTCATCAGGAGATTTGCTGATGGTTGTTAAAAACAACTATTCCGTTGGTGAAGAATACAAGGAAATCGATTTTATCGCCAACGGAGATATTGCCGAAGTGCGACGGGTTCGTAAACACCAGCAATTTTACGGATTTAATTTTTATGATGTAAACCTTCATTTTCCCGATTATGAAATTGATCTGGATATGAAAATCCTGTCAGATACATTGCATACAGATTTTCCTGCTTTGTCCAAAGAAATGAGTGACAAATTATTTCATTCCATACTGGAAGATTATCCGGATATTACAAACATGCGGGAAAAAATGAAAAAGCTTAAAACAGATCCTTATTATAATGCATTACAAGTTAAATATGCTTATGCAATGACCTGCCACAAAGCCCAGGGCGGACAATGGAAAAATGTTTTCCTGGACATTGGCTATATCACAGACGAAATGATGGGAGTCGATTTTTACCGTTGGCTTTACACCGCTTTTACCCGGGCAACGGAACGGATTTTTCTTGTAAACTTTGAGGAAATGAAAAATAAGAAATAATAAACAAAATCATTGAGATTAAAGAAAAATTGCAATTCATTTTCTTCTTTATTCAAGGATAACAACTAATTTTGTATGCTTGTTTAACAGAAGAACTTATTTATGAAAGGAAAACAAACAATTTGGATCGCTATCATTGCTCTACTTGTGCTGGTTGTGGCAGGTGCTCTTTACTACATTATGAAACAAAACCAGGAACTGAAAGGTTTGGAAGAACAATCTGCATTGGATAAAAACGAACTGGTTGATGAATATAATGAACTCTCTCTTCAATATGAGGGATATAAAACGAGTATCAGCAATGATTCTCTCATTGCCAAACTTTCAAACGAACAATTGAAAGTACAACGTTTGATGGAAGAATTGCGAACCGTAAAAGCAACCAATGCCAAACGTATCATGGAACTCAAAAAAGAACTGGAAACATTGAGAACCATCATGCGAGGATATGTTGTACAGATAGATTCGTTGAATCGATTGAACGAAAGATTGACTACCGAAAACAAGGAAGTCACTAAAAAATACCAACAAGCGACGCAAACCGTATCTCAATTATCAAAAGAAAAGGATAATTTAACGGAAAGAGTTACGCTGGCATCCCGGTTAGATGCTACAGCTATATCCGTGACAGGTATTAACGATAAAAATAAACCAACTAATAAAATAAAAAAGATGGCTCAGATAGCCATCAGCTTTACAATCAGCAAAAACATTACTGCGTCTGTAGGAGAAAAAACAATCTATATCCGTATCAAAAAACCGGATGATGATGTGTTGGTTAAAAACAGAGGTAATGTCTTTTTATTTGAAAATAAGGAAATTAACTATTCATCCAAGCGAGTGATAGAGTATGACGGAGAAGAATCCCGCATTTCCATTTACTGGAAAATAGAAGAATTTCTTTCTCCCGGAACCTACCGGGTAGATATTTTTGCTGATGGAAATATGATTGGTTCACAATCGTTTAAGTTGGAAGAATAAATTCTTCATTTCCTAATCAAAGATTATGGTCAGTTATTTGCAAATAGAAAATTTAACCAAAAGTTTTGGTGATCTGCTTCTCTTCGAAAACCTTTCGTTGAGCATATCGGAAGGTGAAAAAATCGGACTGATCGCTCAAAACGGATCCGGGAAGACAACTCTACTCAATATCATTGCCGGAAAAGAAGATTACGACTGTGGAACAATTACTTTCAAACGCGATCTGAGAGTCGGTTATCTGGAGCAGGATCCTAAATTTCCTGCCGGTTTAACCGTTTTACAAGCTTGTTTTTATTCTGAAAATGAAACAGTCCGGTTGATTGCCGATTACGAAAAGGCAATGAATTCCGGTGATCATACAAATTTGGATCATATCCTGTCCGAAATGGATAGATTAAAAGCCTGGGATTATGAACAAAAAGCCAAGCAAATACTCGGGCAACTGAAAATTACCAATTTTGAACAACATATAGAAGAACTGTCAGGAGGACAATTGAAACGCGTTGCATTAGCCAATGTGTTGATTGTTGAACCCGACCTGTTCATTCTGGATGAACCAACAAACCATCTGGATCTGGAAATGACCGAGTGGCTCGAATCTTACCTGAACCGTTCGACCATCAGTTTATTGATGGTCACTCACGACCGCTATTTTTTAGACCGGGTTTGCAACGAAATTGTAGAAATCGAAAACAAACAACTCTGGCAATACAGAGGAAATTACAGCTATTTTCTTGAAAAAAGAGAAGAACGCTTATCGGCTCGTAATGCTGAAATAGATAGAGCTAATAACTTGCTACGCAAAGAATTGGACTGGATGCGCAGACAACCGCAAGCACGCGCTACAAAAGCCAAAGCGCGTATCGATGCATTTTATGAACTGGAAAAGAAAGCTTCTCAGGATTTTTCCAATTCCAATGTAAAATTAGATGTTAAAGCTTCATATATAGGCAATAAAATCTTCGAAGCCAAAGATGTAACTAAAAGTTGGGGCTCGTTAAAAATAACGGATCATTTCAATTATATATTTGCCCGTTACGAAAAACTGGGAATTGTCGGCAACAACGGAACCGGAAAATCAACATTCATTAAAATGCTGATGGGAGAAGTACAACCCGATTCCGGTCATTTTGATATCGGTGAAACCGTAAATTTCGGCTATTATAGCCAGGATGGACTACAGTTTGATGAACAAATGAAAGTCATCGATGTAGTTCAGAATATTGCGGAAGTCATTCATCTGGGCAATGATAAGCGACTTACTGCCTCTCAGTTTTTACAACATTTTCTTTTTTCTCCCGAAAAACAACATAATTATGTATATAAACTGAGCGGAGGAGAAAAAAGGCGTTTATATCTTTGTACGGTTTTGATCAAAAATCCCAATTTCCTTGTTTTGGACGAACCTACCAATGATCTGGATATTGTCACTCTGAATATTCTGGAAGAATATCTTCAGTCATTCAAAGGTTGTGTGATTGTAGTTTCACACGATCGCTATTTCATGGACAAGGTTGTCGATCATATCCTGGTGTTCCGCGGAAATGCCGGAATCAAAGATTTTCCCGGAAATTATACGGATTATCGTGATTGGAAAGAATTGCAGGACAAAGCGGAAAAAGAAACCCAAGCCAAATCAAAACCGGTCAATTCGCAGGTTTCCAGTCAGAAAATAAAAAATAACGAAAAAAGAAAACTTACTTTCAACGAAAAAAGAGAATTTGAATCATTAGACACAGAAATCGCTTCTCTGGAACAGGAAAAATCCCAGCTTGAAACTGACTTGAGCCAGGGAACATTGACAAATGATGAATTGATGCAGAAATCCCAACGAATCAGCCAACTATTGGAGTTGATCGAAGAAAAAACAATGCGATGGCTGGAACTTAGTGATTTGGTGTAAGATCTTTTATTAAGTAGTAAATCAAAAAAACAAGCAATGGAGGAAAACTTAACATTAGAAAACGAACAGCCAGAAGAAGTACAATTATATTCCAAAAGAGCAATCCTTGTTGCAACTTATTTAAGTGGACCATTGACTCCGGGTATTCTTATGAGACAAAATTTTATCAACCTTGGTGAAAAACAATCCGGGAAAAATGTATTAATCATTGCAGTCATTTCATCCATTTTGATGTTTGCAGGAATCTTTTCTATACCGGATGATGTGATGGAAAAAATTCCAAAATATGCAATACCATTTATTTATACAGGAATTGTTTATTTTTTACTCGAAAAATATCAAGGAAAAGAATTAAAGAAACATAAAAATTTCTATTCAGGATGGAAAGTTTTCGGTGTAAGCGCCATTTGTTTCATTATCTTGATGGCCGCAGTTTTATCATGTGTTTTTTTGTGGCCCAAAGAATTCGATTCAGGAAAATACAATAATGGAATTGAACAATTCGGGAAAAATGAAGAAACAGCGTTGCAATACTTTTCAATTGAAGAAGACAGTATTCAACAACAATTACAATTTCTGGAAAATGTAGGTATTCCCATGTGGGAAAAGAATGTAGCATTACTTAATAGTCTTGACAGCATCAAAGGTTTATCTTCAGAATTTTTGAATCAAAATGAAATATTGAAGGAATATTCGAACCTCAGAATGCAATCATATACATTAATAAAAAAATCGTTGGAAGAAGATACCGGCCAATATGATAATCAAATTCAGGTGCTAAGTAATAAAATTGATGAAATAATAAATCAGTTGTATGACAACTAGTTTATCTTTGTAATAAGGTTTAATGTTGAAAGTTGAATAATTAAACCTTAAATAATAAACATTTAACAAAAAAATCATGGAAAATCAATTTCTCCGACTGGAAGAAAATATCGTCAAAATGCTCAAAACCGTTTACGATCCGGAAATTCCCGTCAATGTATATGATTTGGGGCTTATTTACAAGGTGGATATTGACGACGATAAAAATGTAACCATAGACATGACACTGACAGCTCCTGCCTGTCCTGCTGCTGATTTCATCATGGAAGACGTCAGAATGAAAGTCGAATCGGTAGAAGGTGTAAAAAATGTGGAAATAAATCTGGTTTTCGAACCTCACTGGAATAAAGATATGATGAGTGAAGAAGCGAAACTCGAACTAGGTTTTATTTAAGCATGAAAGAAAAAAATAAGATCTATTTCGCGTCAGATGTTCATCTCGGATCCAGTTTTTTCGAAGATTCGATTGTTGTCGAAAAACGCTTTGTGCGTTGGCTCGACAGTATCAAAGAGGAGGCGAAAGCCCTCTATCTGATGGGCGATATATTTGATTTTTGGTTCGAATACAAGTATGTCGTACCCAAAGGATTTACCCGTTTTCTCGGGAAAATTGCCGAAATGACGGATAGAGGAACAGAAATCCATTTTTTCATTGGAAATCATGACATCTGGCTTTTTGATTATCTGCCGGAAGAAACCGGAATCATTGTCCATAAAGAGCCTTTAGTTGCAAACATCGGCGGGAAGAAATTTTTTCTTTCTCACGGCGACGGTTTGGGAGATACCTCCAGGTCGTTCCGCATCATTCGTAAAATATTTCATAACAAATTCTGTCAGAAAATGTTTAGCTGGATTCACCCCCGTTGGTCAATGGCCTTTGCTCATGCCTGGTCAAACCACAGCCGGGAAAACGGAATCATGGGAAACGTATATCTGGGAGAAGCAAATGAATTTTTAATCCGTTATGCCAAGCAATATCTGGAACAGGATCCGGAAATCAATTTCTTTATTTTCGGTCACCGGCACATCATGCTGGATTTGATGTTGTGTAAAAAAAGTAGAATAATCATACTGGGCGACTGGTTACAATTCTATTCCTATGCCGTATTCGATGGAGAAGAATTAAGCCTCGAACAGTATGTTGAAAATTAAATTGGTTAAATTTTTACATCGGTCATATTCGAAAATTCAAACACTATTATTATGAAAACAACACACACACTATTAATCCTCCTTATTTCAATCTTTATCATATCCTGTAATAAAGGAGAAGAAAAAAAAGAAGAACAACTTACCATTGCCGAATATCAGTCGCAAACCGATCTGGCAACAGAATTTCCCGTCAACAGCAGTTCTGTTCAGAATCAATTCGTCAGCACATCCAGTTCCGTACTTTTGACCGGAATCGATAGAATCAGGCTGATTCCTTTTTATAAAATCAAACCCAAATCAAACACTGATATCGATTATGAAGAAGGTTCGACCTATTCAGACTATGGTGATCGCGATGACGAAGAATTTTATAAATATTTCATGCCCGGAATCGATATCATATACGGATATAATCTCGTAAATATGGGTCATTATGATATTGAAAAAGACACGCTATCCTACTTTTTTGAAAATCCCGTGCTGATCAAAACATTATATTTCCCCGGATTGAAAAAAGATTCATTGAATCATAAACCCGTTTCAAGAAACTATTTCCTGGTTTCTGCTTATGATGAAGACACAAACCGCGATTCACTCATAAACAGCAAAGATTTACGTAAAATTTATCACATAGATCTGTTTAACACTAAAAAAACACAATTGACTCCTTCCGGCTATTCTGTTACCAGATCAACCTATGATTATAAAAACGATATCATGTACATATACACCAAACGTGATGTGAACCAGAATGGAACAACAGACAAAAATGATCCCATGGCGATTTTTTGGATAAGGTTAAATGAACCAACTGTGGTTAGGAAGATGATGGAGAAATAAAAGGAATTAATAACCCCCACGGATATTTATAATTCCGGAAAAAGTGTTATAAAACATATTTTCAAAACAATAAGACGATCAAAACTGTTTCATTAGACAAAGATATAAACTACCATTCCACAGAAATCTATAATCATTATAATAATGTGGATATAGGGGGAAATAAAAGGTATAAAAAAGATATCAAGTAAAATGAACAGACAAATAATCCTACTTCTTGCAACACAGTTGTTATTCATTTTGAATAATTACGCACAAGATGATTACGCCATAATCAAAGATCCTGACGGATTTACAAACATTCGCCGTGGTGATCTGCAATCTCGCATAACCGGAAAGATTCCTGAATACCAGCCTTTTTGCTGTATGGCATTTGAAGATCCCAACGCTGAATTGTATCCAGGGATGATTTCAGTAGAATATTGCGACTTTGTTACACAAAAAACAGATAACTACTTGAGAAGCCGTTCTGTAAAAACAAACGAGGGATGGTATGATACTCCTTCCAAATCAGGATATGTACATCAAAACGGGGTGCAGAAATTGAGTGAACTTCCTCAGTTAAAGCAAATTTCGGCATCAACCACCAGAGCCGTCTATAAAAATGATTCCATCAATGTGACATTTAAATTCGGGCCTTTTGAACCGCAAAAGCATGTTATGCGCGATCTGGAAGGAAAACAAGTAGAGAAAGCTGATAACCGCTTTGCTACCGGTCAGCTCGAAACCATTGATGGAGAAAAAGCCTGGGGTGTTGATGGAACGATCCCAAGTACAGAAATAAAATCCATTACTATCACATTCAATAACAAGATATTAGAGCTTCCCCAAAGTAGCATTAAAAATATTTTCGAACCTGTTACATTTAATCAATATACCAGAATTTGTGTGGGCTCTGATGGCGAATTGTACATCTGGATGCAAAACAGCGATGGCGCCGCCGTTTATCACGTGATATGGGTCATCGTAGATAAAAAGCTGAAATACATGCTCACACAATCAGGTTTTTATGTTTGATTGACGCTATAAGTACATGGTGAGAATTGTAATTTTTGTTATTTATCCAACAAATACAACTCATATAATTCTATGATGCGGATTAGTTTCACCGGATATAACGAATCAACTGCATAACCACATTTGAGCAATCCATTAGCCCATGATTTATAGTCAGTGATACTAAGTTTAAATAACGATTCATAGCGGGCCGAACTCGAAATATGCACCGAGTGGTCTATATATGAATCTTTTATGGAAGGATATTTTTTGTAGATATCATTCTTGTATTCGATCCTTTCGCCAGTCCAATTGCTTTTAACTTTCATGCCGAAATGATTATTGGCATTGATCGCTAATGGACTTTGACCTGCGGCAGACTCCAATAAACCTTGTGCCATCGTAATGCTGGCAGGTATTTTGTAAGTCTTCATGTTCGAAATAGCGATATACTTATATGTTGTGATATATTTTTCGCAAACCACACTTCTATTTTGAGAAAATATGGAAAAACTTGTTAAAAACGATAAAAAGACTAAGGTTAATGAAAATATTCTTATAATCATGATGATGAAATTTTGTTGGACAAATTTACACTAAAAAATAAACTTGTCCAACAAACAAATCCGATTTTTTGTATCAGATAACTTCTATTCCTTCCTTTTTACACATTTCCAATCCTAAATCCTTCAATTTAAATTTTTGTATTTTACCGCTTCCGGTCATTGGAAATTCATTGACGAAAAATACGTATTTGGGAATTTTATGCCGGGCAATTTGTCCGCGACAAAAGTCTCTGACTTCTTCTCGTGTTAATTGAGCATTTTCTTTCAGAATAATAAAAGCGCCCACTTCTTCACCGTATTTTTCGGAAGGAATTCCGGCAACCTGTATGTCTTTGATCGCATCAATGCCATATAAAAATTCTTCTATTTCACGGGGATAAATATTTTCCCCTCCACGAATAATCATGTCCTTGATCCGTCCGGTAATACGGTAATAGCCATTTTTGTCTTTAATACCTAAGTCTCCTGAGTGCAACCAACCATCCTGATCGATTGCCTCGGCCGTTGCCTGCGGATTTTTGTAATAACCTTTCATGACCAGATAGCCGCGACAACAAATTTCGCCCTGTTCCTCGATCTGACATTCTTCTCCGGTTTCAGGATTGAGCACTTTGACTTCGGTGAAAGGATATTCTTTGCCGACAGTCGTACAACGGACTTCAAATGAATCTTCAATCGCAGAATGAGTCATTCCCGGTGAACATTCTGTCAGTCCGTAAACGCTGGTAATATGAGTTACATGCAACTTGTCCGTAACCTTTCTCATTAATTCGACCGGACAAAGCGCTCCGGCCATAATTCCGGTTCGCAGGGAAGTCAGATCAAACATGTCGAACATCGGATGGTTCAATTCTGCAATAAACATCGTCGGGACTCCGTAAAGCGCCGTACAACGCTCTTTATGAATAGAAGCGAGAACGATCAAAGGATCAAAACGCTCAACCATTACCTGTGTACTTCCATGCGTAAGGCAATTCATGGTCGCGAGCGTAACCCCGAAACAATGAAATAGAGGAACACAACAACATAGTTTATCGTCCGGAGTAAAATGCATGGCCTCTCCGGTGAAAAAGCCATTGTTCACAATATTGTAATGAGTCAACATCACGCCTTTGGGAAATCCGGTAGTGCCTGACGTATATTGCATGTTGACAACATCATGGCAGTTGAAAGCTTTTTTTCGTTCAACAAGACATTTGTCGTCAATGTTTTGACCTAATAACAATAGTTCGGCGGTATTGTACATTCCCTTGTATTTTTCCTGACCGATGAAAACGACATTTTTCAGGCACGGAAAACGTTCACTTTTGAAAGTGCTTCTGAAAGACTCTTTGAGTTCAGGAAGCATTTCATATACCATATCGATATAACTTCCGTCGAAAACGCCTTCGGTTATACAAAGGGTATGGATATCGGCATCTTTTACCAAATATTCCAACTCATGTTGTTTGTAATTGGTGTTGATGGTCACAGCTACAGCTCCGATTTTGGCTACCGCATAAAGAAATGTCAACCAATCGGGTACGTTTGTCGCCCAGATGCCCACATGATGTCCTTTTTCTACACCGATAGCAATCAGGCCTTTGGACATATTATCAACCCGTTCGTTGAATTTTCTCCATGAAAAACGGAGATTTCTGTCTGAATAAACAATATATTCTTTGTCGGGAGTCGTTTCGGCCCAATATTCGAGCCAGTCGCCAACGGTTTTTTCTGTTAGTTGCATAATTTAAAACGGAGTATATACCACAGCCAATATCTTAGCCGGATCATGCCCGGCAGCATGTACATGATGTGCAATGATCGAGTCATAATAAATGCTGTCGCCTTCTTCCAGTAAATATGTTTTTTTTCCGTAATTGATTTCGATGACTCCTTCCAGGCAGTAAATAAATTCTTCTCCCTCATGCGTGGAAAGAATAAAATCCACTCCCTCTTTTGCCGGTTCTACATCTACAACGAAAGGCTCCATATGACGACCGGATTTGGATTTGGCCAATGAAAAATAATTCATGTGCCGGTGTGACTTCGTGGCATTATTGCTGAAACTGATACCTTCGTTACGTTCTTCTTTACGACAAACAACAGGCCCTAGTTCGTCATAATCGTCCAGGAAAGTTCCCAGGCGACAACCTAATGCTCTTGCTATTTTAATTAACGGGGCCAGAGACGGAAGTGAAAGTTGATTTTCGATGTCTTGTATCTGATCGATGCTCAGACCTGTTCGTGAGGCCATTTCTTCCAGTGAAATGGTTTTGGCTTCCCGGAGCATTTTTATTTTTTCTCCAACAATTTTATTATTCATTATCATAAAGAGATTAAAATTTTCAATCTATTACTTTTTGACACAAAAATAAAAGAATTATTTAGAAAAAAGAAAAAATTGGTAGTAATCGTAAAAAAAATGTACATATTTTAAACACAAACAGTTTTGTTTCAGAATAAACTTCGTGTCTTCGTGTTTAAAACAACTATTACTCTGAATTGTTATATGATAAGCAAGTGTAAAATGGAAATACTATTCTTTATGAGTAAAACAGAATACAAATGCTCCCTGAAAGACGGCACATTGGAAGGCATTATTTTGAAAATCAAGCATACACTGACATTTGATGAAAATTATATTGAATTCCTTGTCTCCATTTTCCGGAAGATCCGTCCGAGATACTTTGAAAACTACCAGGAGTCTGAAATAAAACTACAATCATTGATTCAGATGTTGAAGGAGGATAAACTTGCCTTACAAAAACTCAGGATTATGTTTGTCCGGTTGCTGAAAAATGCAGAGATCATAGAAATTTTCACTGAGAGCGGCATTGAAGGAGATGTGACTTTCTTCCAGGAATTTAAACGCAGGATCAAGCATAAAATTCTTCCTGCTAAACGTTCTAAAGGCAGTTTACTTCATGCTGTAGATCAAATATTTTATAAATCGGATGATTATAAATGGATCAAGAAGGTCAATAAAAAGTTGTGGTTCGATTTGTTTTCTTTGTTGCATTTCAGAGTTGATTTTTCGGACAGATTATCCAAAAGACTTTCTCAATCATTACATATAATATCCAGTCGTATTTTGACAATCGCTTCTTTAAAGGAAATCAGGAGGAATATCTCGAATGACGAATTGTCGGCTTTTATCGAACAAAACAGCTTGTCCCAAAGGCTTATTAATTTTAACGAACACGCTCCTGTTGTCTATCAGAAATATAAAATAATTGAAGAAGATTTAAGAAAACAGATTAATCGATGTGATGAAATTATTCAGAAAATTCAATCGGATTCGACTATAGCAGGAACGAGTATCCAGGAAAGTTACCTGTTGAAACGTGCCCGGCAGATGCTTCAGCGGATGATTGCACTGTTGGATATTGCAGGTCGCGAAAAATCGGCTGATTTGTGGCAATTCATCAATCTTTTCTATTTGATTGTTGAAAATGAAAATACGAAGAATAATTTACGGAAATTGTTCGAATCCAACATACAGGTATTAGCGTTTCGGATTTCGGAGCATGAAAGAGATACCGGCGAGCATTATATCACCAGCGGAAGAAAAGATTTTTACAAAATGTTTAAATCCGCTTTGGGAGGAGGAATTATTGCCGGATTTATTGCTGTGATCAAATGTTTTCTGCATAATATAAAAATGGCGCCTTTCTGGCAGGGCTTCGCCTATAGTATGAATTATGCAACCGGTTTTGTTCTGATTCATATCAGTGGTTCGACTTTGGCTACCAAACAACCGGCGATGACAGCTTCGGCCATTGCCAGCGCTATGGACACCAAAAAGAATAACGGAGTTGCAGAAGCGAATATGCCCAGACTGGCTATTCTTGTTTCAAAAGTCTTAAGAAGCCAAACCGCATCATTTACCGGAAATTTATTACTTGCTTTTCCGGTGGCTTTGTTGCTTGCTTTTTTGTGGTATTGGGCAACTGGAGCGAATATTATGGATACTGAGCATTCTGAAGAGTTACTTGATATGCAAAATCCGTTGAAGTCAAACAGCTTGCTGTATGCCTGTAACACAGGATTTTTCCTGTATCTTTCAGGAATTATTACAGGATATTTTGATAATAAAGTGTTGCACGATGAAATTCCGGAGAGATTGAAAGCCCACCCATTTCTTATCAGGACATTCAAGGAAAAAACGCTTGACAAATTTGCCAATTATGTCAAGAAAAATTTGGGACCGATTATCGGAAATATCGCTTTCGGTTTTTTTCTGGGTATGACTAGTTTTTTTGCTGATATTTTCGGAATAGATTTCGATATCCGGCACATTACAATTTCGACGGGACAGTTTGCTGTTGGCCTGCAAGGATTAAATTATCATGTTGGTTGGTTTGACCTGACATTTACGATTTTGGGTATTTTACTTATTGGCTTCCTGAATTTCCTGGTTAGTTTTATTCTGGCCTTTATTACTGCATCGGTTTCCCGGGAATTGAAGTTCGATCAGTATCGATATTTCTTTATTTATTTGCGTAGATTAATTTTCAGGTATCCGTTTGATTTTATATTTCCACCGAAAAATCAACGGGAGGAGAAGGATTTGATGAAAAGAGTCTAGATTTCAAGGTATATCAATCAATTTATGCATCTGCAAACTCAATCTCCATTCCGGATTTTGTTTGATTTGTTCTACACAATACTGAATATTATTTTCTGTTGCTTTGCTATCGTCAAGAAAAACAGGGCTTAAAAAATAGAATTGTGCATGAGGCAGATCTTCTATTGCAGGGAGCTTATCCCCTGATTGAACCGGCAAACGAATTTCGTCAACCGAAGGATTGATTTTTTTAATACCGGAAAAATTATTTTTCGGACTGCAAACCATATAATCCAGTAATGTTGAAAGCGGTCTGGTGCCATTACTTTCAATCGCCTGTTTGTATCCTTTATTCTTAAAGAAAACCAGAATTTCATCCGATAATTGTAATGTAGGTTCTCCTCCGGTCCAGATGATCCAACGGCAGGGATAAACTGCAATTGCTTGCAGAATCTCATCTAATACCATGTCTTTTCCGGATTCAAAATCCGTATCACAAAAATCGCAGGCAAGGTTGCATTTTGATAAGCGGATAAAAATAGATGCTTCTCCCATTCTCCCTCCTTCACCTTGAAGCGAATAGAATATTTCATTCACATTCAGGTTCATAAATGGCGCTTGTTTTGGGAGTTTCGCTTACTTCCATTGCGAACATTTCAGGCAGTTGTTTTTTGAATTTTTCATATAAAAAGCGAGCGATATTTTCTGCTGTAGGATGAAAAGTCAATATATCATTCAAATGCCTGTGATCCAGATTTTCATCCAGATACTTTTTAATAATCGATAGACTTCTGTAATCTTTAACAAATCCGTGTTGATCCAAGTCCTTGGTGCGAAGGTGAACGGTTACCACATAATTATGCCCATGCAAACGGGCGCACGGATGGTCATCCTTTAAACCATCCAATACATGAGAGGCTGAAAAATTGAATTGTTTACTGATTTTAAACATTTAATTAAATTGAAAATAGAGAATTGAAAACTGAAAATGATCGTCAAAATAAGTATTTTCAATTCTCCATTTTCAATTGTCAATTCTATGTGCAAAGGTATTAATTTAATTTGTTAAACCCGAAAAAGAAATTATTTTTGCATGGTTCTGTAACTTTATTTGAATTCACCCGTCATTAAAAAGAGCAATGAACATAGAAAAGTTCAAAAATATAGTCTTGCCATTGAAAGATAAGCTTTTCCGTTTAGCTTTCAGTATTACGGGAAGCAGAGAAGACGCGGAAGATATTGTGCAGGATACAATGCTTCGCGTTTGGAACAAGCAAGAAGTATGGGAGAATATTGAGAACCTGGAAGGTTATTGCATGAGGTCGACACGCAACATTGCGTTGGATAAAATAGCGCTCACTGACAACAAACATGAAGATTTACCGGATTCATTCATTGAAAATGAGCATAAGGATCGTCCGGATGAAGTTTTCGAAAAATCGGACCAGCTCAATCTGATACATCAACTGATTGCCCGGTTGCCTGAAAAACAAAGAACAATTATGCAATTGCGCGATGTTGAAGAGCTTAGTTATAAAGATATTGCTGAAATAATGAATATAACCGAAGAACAAGTGAAAGTTTCATTATTCAGAGCCAGACAAAAAGTGAAAGAACATTTTAAGAGAATCAATAATTATGGACTTAACAAAGATTGAAAATATCCTTCAACGTTATTGGACATGCGAAACTTCCATCGAAGAAGAAAAATTATTGAAAGAATTTTTCTCCGGAAATGATGTTCCTGAGTGCTTGCTTGAATACAAGCCACTTTTTGTGTGGGAAAAACAACAACAAGCTTACAAATCGTGCGATGATTTTGATCAGAAAATACTGGCGAATATTCATCTCCAATCCAAAAAGAAACAACCGGTGATAAAATACTTTTATCCTATTCTGAAAGTTGCTGCAGTTGCTTTGGCGCTGATAACTATAGGAGTGGGGGTTTATACAACTCAAACAGAAAAACGTGCCGCACCGCAGGTTATTTATCTGGAAACCTACAGTGATCCACAGGATGCAATGAACAAAGTCAACATGGTATTTGATAAAGTTTCTACATCTTTGATGATGGGACAAGAAGTTTTGGAAGGAATAAATATAGAATTTGAAGATTCAATGTTAATCGATACAATTGATAAATAAATTTACCCGATGAAAAAGATTCTATTACTCTTTGCTTGCATATTGCCTCTGTTAAACATTTATTCTCAGGACTTGGGTTCTTTATTTCTTGAAAAACATGGAGATGACAAAAGTCTGGATGTTATAAACATTGGAAAGACAATGCTCAGTTTAGTTCAGACTATGGCTCCTGATGCCGAGACGCAAGAAGCCCTGAACGGAATAGATAAAATCCGGATAATTTCCTCAGATTCAATAAAAAGTGATAAGTATTTCAAATCTGCATACGAAATGTTGACTAAAAAGAATTCAGGTTTTGAAAGCTTGATTTCTATGAAAGGAGATCATCAAAATGTATGTGTCATGGTTAAAAAAGTGGATGGAGTTGCCAAAGATTTGGTTTTATTGAACAAAGAAGGCAAAGGCTTTAATCTGATTTGTATATCGGGCGATAGCATTAATCTCAAAGTATTATCCAAATTATCACAAAAGGTTAAAATTGACGGATTGGATAAACTGAAGAACTTAGATACAAAAGACACAAAAGATAAATAATTAAATAATGCAAGTAAAAAATAATACAAGGCTTAACTAACTTTTTCTTT
>JAVBLQ010000143.1:0-19048 GCA_031553435.1 Bacteroidales bacterium
TTAAATTGAGATTTTAAAATGAGAATTTAAAATTATTTTTGAGTTTATTCTTTTCATTTTCAATTCTAAATTTCAATTCTCAATTTTCCCAACGGTATCCCCTAAGAAACTCTTCCATCGACATTCTCTTTTTTCCGGGAGCCTGAATGGAAACCAACCGGATATATCCGTTTCTTACGGCAATATCCAGGAATGTTTTGCCATCGGTTCCGACCTGTCCGTAAGGTTTATTATGTCTGGCGAACCGGATGAGTGAATCAAATATTTTGATATTGAGAATTTCTCCCTTGGGAGTATGGATTTCTGTCCAAGCCCCGGGATAAGGAGATAATCCCCTGATAAAATCATATACTTTGACAACATCCTGAGACCAATCGACACGACAGGTTTCTTTGAAAATTTTAGGTGCAGGTCGCAAAGTCACATCCTTGTTAATCAAAACCTCCTGATCAATCGGTTTGATAGATTTATCCAGAATAGAATCGACTGTTTTAATGACCAGTTGAGCTCCTGATACCATTAATTTGTCATGGACAATTTCAGCGTTATCTGTATCCTGGATCGGAATTTTTTCCTGAAAGATAATCATTCCTGTATCGATTTCGTGAGATATGAAAAAGGTCGTTACTCCAGTTTCTTTTTCTCCGTTAATAATCGCCCAGTTGATCGGAGCTGCACCTCTGTATTGCGGCAGAAGAGAGGCATGTAAATTGAATGTACCGTATTTGGGCATATCCCAGACAACTTCAGGTAACATGCGGAAAGCAACTACTATTTGTAAATCGGCATCCCATGTTTTCAAAGTTGCCAGGAAATCCGGATCCTTTAGCTTTTCAGGTTGCAACAATGGCAAATTATGTTCTAATGCGTATTGTTTGACGGGTGAGGACTGTAGTTTATGCCCGCGACCGGCCGGCTTATCCGGTGTTGTAACAACTCCGACAACATTGTAATTATTGTTTATCAGCACTCGCAAACTCTCGACGGCAAAATCAGGAGTCCCCATGAAAACGATTCTTAACTCAGTTTTTTCCATTGAATGTATTCTTTTTATTAACGTAATGGTTTAGAAACAGATTAAATTTAAATTTTTAGATAATGATGAAGTTCGCTTTGCTCACCGTGAATGGTGAATAGAGATTTCATTCTGTAAATTTAACCAATTTGTAGTTATTCTTCAGAAAAATTTTCAACAAGTACACCTCGGTAAGAATTGAAGATTTTTGATTTGGAAACGAACCCCAGATATTTTCCTTCCGTATCGATAACGGGTAAATTCCAGGCATTTGTTTCATCAAAAATTTGCATAATCTTTTCCATCGGCATATCAGATCGTATAATTGCAGGTGGGGCTACCATGAATTTTTTCACAATAAATCGAGTGTATAGTTCAGGGCGGAACATGATGTTCCGGATATCATCTAATAATATAACACCTTTAAGCACGTTTTCGTTGTTAACAACTGGAAAAATATTTCGATTAGATTGCGCTACTATTTTTACCATATCGCCCAAAGTCATATCAGGAGCAACTTTCAGGAAATTTGTTTCAATAAGTGAATCTAAGCGAAGTAATGTTAAAACTGCTTTGTCTTTATGATGAGTCAATAATTCTCCTTTTTTGGCCAACCGCATCGAATAAATGCTATGCGGTTCAAAAGCCTTGATGGTGGTATATGAGCTAATTGAAACAATCATCAAAGGCAGGAAAAGTTCATATCCTCCGGTTAATTCCGCAATAAGGAAAACGCCTGTTAATGGGGCGTGCATTACTCCGGCCATCATCCCGGCCATCCCCATCAGGGCAAAATTTTCTTGTGGTAAATAGGAGGTGATACCAAAATGATTGGCTGTATACGAATATAAATATCCGGTAATGCAACCCAGGAATAAAGAAGGTGCGAAAATTCCACCGCAACCTCCTCCCCCATTTGTGGCAGAGGAAGCAAAAACTTTCAGCAATAAGATCAACCCAAGAAATAGCAACAATCCCCAATATTGATCCTGAACAGGAGAAAAATAAGTATGTTGGGCCCAATCTTCGTATTTTCCGGATAATAATTTCCCAATGGTATCGTATCCTTCACCATATAAAGGAGGTAGTATGAAAATCAAAATACTTAGCAAGATTCCCCCTAAAGCGAATTTTCCCCAGAAGGTGCCTATTTTTCTGAAAATGCCTTCGGCCCAGTTCATGCTCCTGGTAAAATACAATGAAACCAATCCGCAAATAACTCCCAATAATAATACATAGGGAATACGATGCATATCAAATGGTTCTGTTTGAGAAAATTGGAACATTGCATTTGTTCCTGTGAAAATATATGATACGGTTGCTGCTGTTACCGATGTAATCAACAATGGCAGAACTGATCCCATTGTCAAATCGAGCATCAGTACTTCGATAGTAAATATCATACCGGCAATCGGCGCTTTGAAAATCCCGGCAATAGCTCCGGCAGCACCACATCCGACCAAAAGCATCAATGTTTTTTGATCTAATTTGAAAAAACGGCCTAAATTAGAACCGATGGCCGAACCGGTAAGCACAATCGGAGCTTCGGCCCCTACTGATCCCCCGAATCCGATGGTAATCGAACTTGCAACAATAGATGACCATGTATTGTGAGGTTTTATCCTGCTTTTCCTTTGAGAAATAGCATATAAAATCTTTGTAACTCCGTGTCCGATATCATCTTTTACAACATATTTAACAAAAAGTCCGGCAATTAAAATTCCAATGGAAGGATAAATCAGGTATAAAAAATTGTGTCCGGTTTTGTAAATCTGTTCGGTCAGAAAATGTTGGATCACATGTATTGTTTCCTTCAGGATAATAGCAGCTGCAGCTGTAAAAAGACCGACAAGAAAACTGACAATTAAAATAAAATGTTTTTCCTTGATATGCTTTTCTCTCCAGGAAAGCATATTCATATAAATGTTTTCGAATTTCATTTTAAACTCCTTTTCCTGTCAAGATTGTTCTTATTGTATATATAACAATTTTGACATCAATCAATAACGACATATTTTCATAATATAAAATATCATAATCCATTCTTTCTATCATTTGTTTCAGATTGCTGGCATAACCATATTTAACCATTCCCCAGGAAGTAACTCCGGGGCGGACATTGTGCAACAAATAATACCAGGGAGCTTGTTTTACAATCTGATCGATGAAAAACTTTCTTTCGGGACGCGGACCAACTAACGACATATCGCCTTTCAATACATTCCAGAATTGCGGAAGTTCGTCCAGCCGGTATTTTCGCATAGTCTTTCCAAAAGGAGTGACCCGTTCGTCTTCTTTACTCGAAAGCAAAGGTTGATCAGATTCCGCACTTTTATACATTGTCCTGAACTTATAAATGTAAAAAGGCTCTCCTCGATAACCGATCCGTTTTTGTTTAAAGATTACAGGCCCCGGCGAATCCCATTTAACCCTGATTGCTAAATACAAATAGAAAGGACTCAATAATATCAAACAGATGAAGGATATTATCTTATCGGTGACAAATTTAATATTTTTTTCAGCTTCGGAAAAATTATTTGATGTAACATCTACTAAAGGAGCGCCGGTAATCGAGTTGAGACGAACTCCTCCGGTGAGCAGTTTTGCGTTGTTAATCGGCAGTTTGATCGGTATCTTATAATGATATAAGGAATACAATATTTGTAATAATTCTTCTTTATTTTCAGAATCGATTGCTACGACCAACTCATCTATTTGTTGTTTTTTGATCATTGTTTCCAAATCTTCCATTTTATCCGGATCAATATAATCCACAACAGAGTAGGAAACGGCATGTACAGGTTTTTCTATAATTGTGGCAATTTCCCTGGCTTTATCTCCTGTCCCAATGATTGCAACCTTGATCGACCATAATCTTTTTTGTATTTTGGATGTAGTCGATTGAGTGATGATCAGGCGAGGAATATAGGTAATGAAAAATGATAAAAAGAAAAGAGCAAGACATAATTTATAATAGATGGTGAAAGATTCCGGCAAATCATTCAAGAGAACAAGAAAAAAAACAATCAATGTCCCTATGAAAGAAGTGATTAAGGTGGTAAATAATTCGGACAAACGCGATCTTCCCCACGGAAGACTATAATATCCCGAAAGATAGTAAATAAATAAAAAAAGAAAAGGTACAATAATGGAGCCTGCCAGAACCTTGTTTGAGAAAATAAAACTTGAAAAATTTCCGAAGATAACATATACCTTCACTTCATGAAAACGGAAATAGTTAAACAGAAACCACATCAGCGCGGCTGAGATGAAATCTATACAAACATACTTGATTTGCAGTGCTTTTTTATTCATTCCCTGATGATTTGTACTTCTCCCCGAGGACCTAATTTAATGATTCCGGAAGGTTTTCTTTTTTCCTTTTCTTCCTTTCTGTAATTAACAACAAGATCAACTGATTGAATAATTTCTTTCGATATTTCGGAAAAATTAGCAGGAGAAGGCTCTCCACTGATATTGGCAGATGTCGAGACAATAGGTTTTCTGAATGCCTGGCACAATCTTTTGGAGAAATCTTCATTCGTAATCCGGATACCGACACTTCCGTCTGAAGCAATTAAATTCGGAGCCAGATTTTTTGCAGAAGAATATATGATTGTCAACGGTTTATCTGACAATTCAATCAAATCTAAGGCAATATCAGGAAAATCGTTCGTGTAGAAATCTATTTTGGCGGTTGTATCCAATAATACAATCATGGACTTGGAATCCTGGCGTTGTTTCAATTGATAAATTTTTGAAACAGCTGTTTCATTTGTAGCATCGCAACCAATCCCCCAGATTGTATCGGTGGGATAAAGGATAATTCCTCCTTGTTGCAAAACAGTGCATGCTTTTTTAATCTCCTCTGATAAAATAGGTTCCATTTTTAAATAATAGGCTAATGGCAAAAATGTTGTATATTCGCATTAAAACAACGGAGAAAAATGATAGAAATTGCATTGTACACCATCATTATTTTATTAGTCGTTAACATTATATTATTATTTGTTACGAGAAAAAAGACGGATTTTACTCCTGTTCAGGCAGATTTATCCCAACTTTCAAAAGAAACTTCCAGGATTGAGACTGTTACCAAAACAGAAATTGCTCTTAACCGTGAAGAAATCAGTAAATCTTTAAGGGAAAACAGGGAGGAGATCGGTAATTCTTTCAGGAACCTGAGTGAAACTACCAATAAAACATTGGAAACTTTTTCCAATCAATTGCAAAACCTGATTAAAACGGATGAGGAAAAAATCGAAAGATTGATCACTAAACAAGCTGAATTGACCACCAGTATCGAAATTCGTTTCGAAAAAATACGTGAAACTTTAGAGGGAAAACTCAGCAGTTTGCAGGAAGAAAATGCAAAAAAACTGGAAGAAATGCGTGTAGTGGTTGATGAAAAACTTCAGTCAACAGTAGAAAAACGTTTCAACGAATCCTTTAAGTTGATCAGCGAACGGCTGGAACAAGTTCATAAAGGTTTGGGTGAAATGCAAAATTTAGCTTCCGGCGTGGGTGATCTGAAAAAAGTTTTGACTAACGTTAAAACCCGTGGAACTTTGGGCGAAATTCAGTTGGGAAATATTCTCGAACAAATTCTTTCACCCGAACAGTATGAAAATAATGCAGTTGTGAAAAATGGTTCACAGGAAAGAGTCGAGTATGCCATTAAATTGCCCGCAAAAAATAATGATGATTCGTTTGTATTATTACCCATAGATTCTAAATTCCCCGTCGAAGATTATCAACGTTTGATGGATGCAACGGACGGCATTGCCAATTTATCTCCGATAGAAATAGATAATATTTCCAAGCAATTTGAGAATGCGGTGAAAAAGAATGCAAAAGACATCAAGGAAAAATATATCAATCCTCCCGTTACAACTGATTTTGCCATCATGTTTGTTCCGACCGAAGGATTGTATGCCGAAATTTTAAGACGTACCGGATTGTTTGAGTTGCTACAACGTGATTATAAAATTACGGTTGTCGGCCCTTCCAACCTGGTTGCATTCTTAAGTAGTTTACAAATGGGATTCAGAACATTAGCTATTGAGAAGCGTTCCAGTGAGGTATGGGAAATTTTAGGCGCTGTAAAAACCGAATTTGGAAACTTTGGCATGGTTTTGGATAAAACAAAAAAGAAACTTCAGGAAGCTGCCAATGTTATTGATAAAGCCGGTGTTCGCTCCAGAGCGATCGAACGGAAATTGAAAACAGTGCAACAACTTCCTCAAAATGAATCTATCAAAATCTTAGGCGAAACTTTTGAAGAAGAAGAAGATGATGATGAAGAATTGAAAATTGAAAATGAAAAATTTTTCGCGCATAAGCATTTTCAATTTAATTAAGAAGAATTACAACGCAGAACGCCCCCTAATGGTCCCTCCCAGTCACTCCATACGCTGATTGTGTTAAAAGGAATAAAAATTGTACAGGTATGGAGTTGTCTGCGTTTTCAGCTATTTTTTATCCGGTGTCTTGATGACTTTAATATATAATAATTATCTTTGCCTTTCATCTATGTAAGTTATTTATCATGAAAATTATATCATACAATTTGAATGGAATACGTTCGGCATTGGGAAAGGGACTTGCCGAATGGGTAGAAACCGAAAATCCGGAAATTCTTTGCTTTCAGGAGACAAAAGCTCAAATCGATCAGATCGATCAAATATTATTCGAAAGTATGGGCTATCATTGTCTTTTTAATTGTGCTGAAAAAAAGGGTTACAGCGGAGTTGCTATTTTAAGCAAACAAATACCTGATTTTTACACATTTGGAATCGGGAATTCCACTTTTGACCGGGAAGGAAGAGTTATCCGGGCTGATTTCGGCGAATTAACGGTTGTCTGTGTTTATATTCCTTCGGGAACTATGGGAGATGTCAGGCAGGAATTCAAAATGATATTCCTGGATTCTTTTACCAACTATATCGATAATCTGAGAAAAGAACGCAAAAAAATATTGATTTGCGGAGATTATAATATTTGTCACAAACCGATTGACATCAATCATCCGGAAAGGCATACTAAAGATTCGGGGTTTTTACCTGAAGAAAGAGCTTGGTTTGATAGTTTCATTGATTCCGGTCTGATCGATACTTTCAGAGAATTTAACAAAGAGTCCAATCAGTATAGCTGGTGGAGTTTTCGCGCCGGGGCACGCTCCAAAAACTTAGGCTGGAGAATTGACTATTTAATTGTCACAGAAGCATTAAAAGCTCATTTGAAAAACGGAAAAATATTGCAGGAAGTGGTTCATTCGGATCATTGTCCGGTGGTGGCGGAACTGGAAATATAATTGAAGGGTGAAGGTCGCTTCGCTCCCTTCACCCTTCAATTAATCAGATTTGTTTGAAAAAGTCATTTCCCTTATCATCCACAAGAATAAATGCGGGGAAATTTTCTACTTCAATCTTCCAGATAGCTTCCATTCCTAATTCAGGATATTCCACACATTCAATGCTCTTGATATTATTCTGGGCAAGAATGGCGGCCGGGCCTCCGATGGAACCTAAATAGAAACCTCCATATTTTTTGCAGGCATCTGTAACTTGCTGACTGCGATTGCCTTTTGCCAGCATAATCATGCTTCCCCCATGACTTTGGAACAGATCAACATAAGAATCCATACGTCCGGCAGTAGTCGGCCCCATGGAACCACAAGCCATTCCTTTCGGAGTTTTTGCAGGACCTGCATAATAAATCGGATGATTTTTAATGTATTCGGGCAGATCTTCCCCCCTATCTAAGCGTTCTTTTAATTTGGCATGTGCAATATCCCGCCCAACAATAATTGTTCCGTTCAAAGACAAACGTGTAGCAACAGGATATTTGGTCAATTCGGCCAAAATTTCTTTCATCGGACGATTCAGGTTGATTTTAACAGCATTGCCTTCTCCCTGATTTCGAAATTCTTCGGGAATAAATTTTCCCGGATTATCTTCCAGTTTTTCGATCCAGACACCATCTTTGTTGATTTTTGCCTTGATATTCCTATCAGCCGAACAGGATACTGCCATACCTACCGGACAAGATGCTCCGTGTCTCGGCAAACGGACAATCCGTATATCATAAGCCAGATATTTTCCTCCGAACTGAGCGCCTAAACCGATTTTATGAGCGGCTTTCAACATCTTTTCTTCCAATTCGATATCGCGGAAAGCCTGACCTCCGTCGTTGCCCTGAGTCGGAAGTTGATCATAATATTTTGTAGAAGCCAATTTCACGGTTTTCAGACAGGCATCTGCCGATGTTCCTCCGATCACAAACGCAATGTGATAAGGCGGACAAGCTGCCGTTCCCAGAGATTTCATTTTTTCTACCAGGAATTTCTCCAATGTTTCAGGATTCAACAATGCTTTTGTTTCCTGGAAAAGATATGTTTTATTGGCTGAGCCTCCACCTTTGGCGATGCAGAGAAATTTGTATTCCATGCCGTCCACAGCCTGGATATCGATTTGAGCAGGAAGATTGCATCCGGAGTTCTTTTCTGTGTACATATCCAGTGCAACTGTTTGGGAATAACGAAGATTCTCCTCCGTATAAGTTTTGTAAACACCTAAAGATAAGGCCTCTTCATCACCGCCACCTGTCCATACTTGTTGGCCTTTTTTGGCAATGACTGTTGCCGTTCCTGTATCCTGGCAAAAAGGCAAATTTCCCTTCGCAGCAATTTCGGCATTACGGAGCATAGTCAGTGCTACATATTTATCGTTTTCACTGGCTTCCGGATCCGACAAAACCTGTGCTACTTGTTTTTGATGTTCGGGACGTAAGAAGAACGAACAATCGTGAAAACAAGCATTGGCAAGCCGGGTCAATGCTTCCGGTTCGATTTTTAAGATTTCTTTATCTTCGAATTTAGATAAAGATACACCGTCTTGGGTCAACAAATAATATTCTGTTGATTCTTTTCCTAATGGAAACGGTTCCTGATACTTGAATGGAGGTGTTGCCATATATGTTCTGTTAATTTAAATTTGTTTCAAAATGTAACCGATATGAATTTCTATATAATACATTTATCCAATCGCTCAATCATTCCGTCTCCCAATTTTGTTTTTGTTTCAATGTGCTTGATTACAGCTTCTACGAAAGAATTTTTTTCGAAAGCGCCACGAACTTGTTCAAAATCCTGTTTTTGTTCTTTATGATTTCCGTCGGCTCCGAATCCGGTACGGGATGAAAGGGAAAATTCCTTCTTTGCATCTTCGTAAATAATTTTATCCAGGTTGATTACAGCATCTTTCCATCTTTCAATGATATTAATAATATCTTTTGCAGTGATTGTCTCCAAAGAAAGATTGTAATATTCCTGTATTTTTTCCCAGGCCCAGGTCCATTCCAGGGAATAATAATTCTGATGGAGATCAGACAGCACCTGGTTTATTTCCTTTATCTTTTTGATTTTACCGGTTTCTATATCATCGATCAATTTGTCGATTTCGGTTTTAGGAGCTAATAATCCTGCGATATCACGCCATTCTCCGGTTCCGACGGCTGTGTCGGGTTTCAGGCGGGCACGGATTTCTCCGTCATTATTGAATACATGATTTTCTAATCTGGAAATAATAGAGTTACCTAAAAACTTAGTAATCGCTATATTATATAAATTCAACCCTTTTCTTAAGGAAGAATTTTTGATTTTACAACTCTGATAAGTATAGGTGTCTGAAGTTTCTCCGCAAGTGCGTTGCAGTTCTTTTAAGACATCAACTCCCCTGAACATTTTTTGAATTGTATATGGACTTAATAAGTTGAAGTTGATCTGATCCAGTTTATCAGGATCTTTCCGTTTGTCGCGTTTAGGAAATTTTTGCGCATCACGAATAGTACCGACACTACGTAAATTAGCTCCGGGAACAAGTATTGTTTCATCTCCTGCCTCAATCAAATAGGAAAAAGGCATATTGGATGTATCCGAATTACGGTAATGACGACCCATAATCAAAGAAAATGCGCCGATTTTGGCCGGCCAAAGGATATAGGAATCACTCGTTGTTTTCCCTCCTCTTTCAATAATCCCCTGATGGATAGGCCCTAATTTGTACATGTGATTACTTTGATTGGATCCGGAACCGGCATTCATGAATGAAAACATTCCGGCAATCAGTAATGTAGATTTATGATGTGTAACGGTATAGGGCCCGGCAAAAATTGCACAGGCTTCTCCGTTCTCTCCCTGACAATTACTGAAAAACAGGGAATCACTGGCAGAATAATTATGCCCTAAATGACAAGCTTGTCCTACAAAACAGCGGGTGAGCATTGTCCCATCTTCCACATGAGATCCGGAACTGATGATAAAATCTTCTGCAATAACTCCATAACCGATATGAACAGGATCAAATTCATTACTGTTGATACTTCCGTTTTCCAAGCGGCATGCACCTTCTACATGTGCATTGTTTCCGATACGGACATTCTTGATTGAACCGACATTGATTATTTTAACCTTATTTCCTATTGTTCCAGTTTCAGATGCATGTTTTTGGGAATAAAAGTTTACTAAATCCTGCATCTTTTTAATCAATTCGGGACGGTGCCTGTATAGAGAAAGAATGTAAGCGAAATGAGCGGAAAGTTTATCATTAATCATTACTTCACGACCTCCGGTTTCATTCAAAACCGCGACTTCAACACCATTGCCAAAAGTAGATTTTTCGGTTACGACCATCACATCTATATTCTGGATAAAAACATTGTCGCCGATTGTGTAGTTAGCAATGTAATTCTGAACATTTTCAATCAGAACGTTATTCCCGACTTTACAATTATGCAAGGTTATATGTCTGAACCCCGAATGTTTTTTCAATCCTCCGGGAAGTGTGAAATCTTTTTCAAAAACACCTAATTTCACCTGTCCTGAAAAACGGGTATGGAATATATAATCCGGAGAGAAATTTTCTGCAACCAGAATATTATTCCAATCTTCGGCTAAACACCATTGTGATGTTAATTGAGTTATTTCTTTTTCTGTTAAATTTCTGTATTCTTTCATATTTCAATCTATTTCTTCATCATATTGATGGTATAGAAAATCATTATAGGGATAACGGGCAACATGTATTTCACGCACCTTTCTGTACAAGATTTCTTTTAATTCATCTATATTGGATTTTTCTTTGGCCGATATGAAAATACAATTTTCATGCAATTTAGCCATCCAGGTTTGTTTAAGCTCATCCAATGTGATATTCGCTTTGATGCGTGGGGATAGATCATCCGCATCTTTTTCTATATGTGAAAATGCATCTATTTTATTAAAAACAAGGATAAAAGGTTTTTCTTCCTTGTCAATTTCCCTCAGTGTATTGTTCACAACTTCAATCTGGTCTTCAAAAGAAGTATGGGAGATATCCACTACATGCACCAGCAAATCAGCTTCACGTACTTCATCCAATGTCGATTTGAAAGATTCAACAAGCTCCGTCGGGAGTTTCCGGATAAATCCTACGGTATCTGATAATAGAAACGGCAAGTTTTCGACAATCACTTTTCGGACTGTAGTATCTAACGTGGCAAAAAGTTTATTTTCTGCAAAAACTTCGGATTTACTCAACAAGTTCATCAAAGTTGATTTTCCGACGTTGGTATAACCCACGAGTGCAACCCGAACCATTTTTCCCCTGTTCTTGCGTTGAACAGCCATTTGTTTATCGATCGACTTTAGATCTTCTTTCAATTTGGCAATTTTCTGCAGGATGATCCGGCGGTCAGTTTCGATTTGAGTCTCTCCGGTACCACGGGAAATAATTCCTCCTCCGCGTTGGCGGTCGAGGTGACTCCACAAACGGGTCAAACGGGGAAGCATATATTGGTACTGAGCCAATTCCACTTGCGTTTTGGCGTGAGCTGTTTGGGCTCGTTGTCCGAAAATATCCAGAATCAAAATTGTACGATCTACTATTTTTACTTTCAACTCCCTTTCAATATTTCTCAATTGTCTGGGAGAAAGTTCATCATCGAAAATAACAATTCCGATTTCATTTTGTTCGATATAATCTTTGATTTCTGCCAGTTTACCTGAACCGACAAATGTTGCCTGGTGAGGGACGTCCATCCGTTGGGTAAAACTTTTAACAGGTTCAATATTAGCAGTCTCTGCTAAAAATGATAATTCGTCAAGATATTCCTGTACTGTTGCTTCGCTTTGTTGAGGAGTTATTAATCCTACGAGGACAGCTTTTTCCGAGGCTATTTCTGTAATAATAAATTCTTTCATGTACACTTGTTTACACAGGTGCAAATTTAACGAATTTACTTACAAAACTTGTCTAAATAAGGTATTTTCTCCACAGGTAAATCTTTTTTTATGGTATAAAAAATGAAAATGACCAATAAAACAGTGCGATAAATCAAACGCAGCACTTCATTTTCAACCGGAACATACATGCCGAGTATGTACAATACTGAAAATAAAAGGAAATAAAGACCTATGGATTTCAGATCATAATGGATAGGAAATTTTTTCTGTCCAAGAAAATAAGAAATCACCATCATGATCAAATTGCCAAAAAAGGCTGCCCAGGCGCAAGCCATATAACTATATTCCGGAACAAAAATGATCATGATTGAAACCATAGATACAAAACCAATGATGGAAAAGTAAGCGCCCCATTTTGTTTCGTCCGTTAATTTATACCATAAAGAGAGGTTAAAATAAATGCCGAAAAACAACATTCCCATCATTACAATAGGAACCACTTTGATCCCTTCATAATATTCGGAAGCAACAAAATGCTTGATGATATCCATGTAAAACATGACACCAAGGAAGATAAATAATGAAAAAATAATGAAATATTTCATGGCTTCCGCATATGTTTCCTTGTTATCTTTTCCTTTGTTTTTGGCAAAAATAAAAGGTTCATAGGCAAACCTGAAGGCTTGTGTGAACATTACCATGACTACTGCTATCTTAAAACAAGCTCCATAAATTCCCAACTGTTTAATACCTTCTTCAATCGTACCTTTAAACAAATAGGGGAAAATAATTTTGTCGATCGTTTGATTCATGATTCCGGCAATTCCCAATATCAACAATGGGAAAGAATATTTTAAAATCCTTTTCAACAAAGGATAATTTATCCGGAACTTAATTCCCTTCATATCAGGCAATAAAAAGAGAAGTTGGGAGGTGGTAGCCAATAAATTCGCCCAGAAAATATATCCAACGCCATAATCCGGATGATAAAACCATGAAATAAGTTCCGGATGGTTTTTATGGATAAGCGGACAAATGGTTAAGAAAAATATATTCAGGATGATGTTCATGAACACAAACCACATTTTGATGAAAGCAAAACGGATAGGCTTGTTTTTGTATCTCAGAAAAGCAAACGGGATAGACATGAAAGCATCGATCCCTACTGTAACTGCCATGATTCCAAGATATTCTTCGCAACCTTGATAACCCAGTAAAGAACTTATGGGTGTAAGAAATGCAAGTACTGTTATTATAAAAAACAAAGAGGTAAATCCTACTGACAATGTTGATGTTGAATAAACTGCCATCGGATCTTCCTCTTTTTTGTTTGCAAACCGGAAGAAACCGGTTTCCATTCCATAGGTCAGGAGCACTGTTATTAAAGCAGTTATCCCATAAATATTGGTCACAATACCATAGTCTGCCGGACTCGAAAGTACACGTGTGTAATAGGGGACTAACCACCAATTCAAAAATTTTCCAACGATACTGCTTGTGCCGTAGATGGCTGTATCCTTGGCTAAAGATTTCATTCCTGCCATATTGAATGTTTTACGTTTTAAGTTTTAAGTTATACGTTGTGGAGTTACGTAAAACGTATAACGTAAAACGTAAAAATTTATTACCTAATCGTAAACATAAAAGCTGTTAGCTACAGCCAAAGCTGTCTTTTCCGATTTATCAGAATAGTTGATAACAATAAAGAGATTCTTGCTTGATTGTTGATTGAGCAGAAGCATGGTTAAAGTATTTCTACCATTTTTAGTTTCAATAGCATAACAACCTTGGAAGCCATTAAGTTCAATTGTTTCCGCATTACTCAGGGAATTATATCCAAGTTCTTCGCCACGGTCAATCAAAACTTCCTCCATATTTTCCAATGAAAGGTCTTGCCTGGAAAAAGGATGGATTACTATGGATAAATCTTTATCGGATGCTGAGAATTCTACAATGCTATTGGATGTTATTTTGAAATCTCTGGGTACGGACATTCCTATCCCAAGATGTTTTGAATAAATTTCCGTTTCTTGAGAAAAACATTGTCCTGAAAATAAAGAAAGTAAAACTACAGAACAAATTACCGTTCCAAGTATTTTTTTCATTGTTGTTGGGTCGTTTTTGGGCGAAAGGCGAAGGCTGTTTCTCTCTTTTTGTGAAATTCACTTTTTTCATAGTGAAATTTTCACCTTTCACAATATTCACTATTCACTTCTGCAAACAAAGGTATGCAATAAACTCAAGTAAAATTATTAAACTTTGCGAAGATTGATTAAAAAAGGTAACCTTGTTGCCCTAATCGGGTTTTCCCCAGATGCTCGTATGCAAGAACCGTTACTTCCCGGCCTCGGGGAGTCCGTTTGAGGAAACCTTCTTTAATCAGGAAAGGTTCGTAAACTTCTTCTATCGTTCCGGGATCTTCGCCTAGCGCCGTTGCGATAGTCGTTATTCCTACAGGTCCGCCACCAAATTTGTCGATGATTATGTTCAAAATCTTGTTATCGATCTCATCCAATCCGTATTTGTCGATATTCAGTGCTTCGAGCGAAAAACAGGCAATATTTTTATCTATTTTTCCGTCTCCTTTAACCTGAGCAAAATCACGAACCCTTCTCAATAATGCATTGGCGATACGGGGAGTGCCACGACTTCTGGAGGCAATCTCGAAAGATGCATCTCCCGAACAGGGAACATTCAATATATTGGCAGAGCGTTTGATGATGGCGGCTAATGTATCCATATCGTAATACTCCAAGTGCATATTGATTCCGAAACGCGCCCGCAAAGGTGATGTTAGCAAACCACTTCGTGTAGTTGCTCCAACCAAAGTAAACGGAGCCAGTTCAATCTGAATGGATCTTGCACTGGGACCTTTATCTATCATAATATCAATCCGGTAGTCTTCCATGGCCGAATACAGATATTCTTCCACAATCGGACTTAAACGATGGATTTCATCAATGAAAAGTACATCATTTTTTTCCAGTGAAGTCAACACACCAGCCAGATCTCCGGGTTTATCCAACACCGGTCCGGAAGTAATTTTAAAACCGACTCCCAGTTCGTTGGCAATGATATTGGATAATGTTGTTTTACCCAATCCGGGAGGGCCATGCAACAAGACATGATCCAACGCTTCTTTCCGCATACGGGCAGCCGTAACGAATACCTTCAGGTTTTCAACGACCTTGTCTTGTCCGCTGAAAGTCTTGAAATTTAACGGGCGTAGAGCATTTTCGAATTCCCGTTCTTTTTCATTAATATTTTGATTACGTATATCGAAACTTTCCATTATATTTTTACTCCGTATGACAAATCTCCGGCATCTCCAAGTCCCGGGACAATATATGCTTTATCGTCTAATTCGGGATCAATGGCTGCAGCCCAGATTGTTGTATTATCACTTGGGAAGAATTTTTTCAAAGCATTTACTCCGGATTTGCTGGCGATAATTGAAGCAATATGGATATGCGACGGTTCTCCTTTTGATAATAAAGCTTTGTATGTTAGCTCAATAGAAGATCCGGTCGCCAGCATTGGATCTGTAACTACCAATACTTTTCCATCCAGACCCGGAGAAGAAAGGTATTCCACATGTATATCAAATGACGAATGGCCTTCTTTGTACTTTCTGTAAGCAGAGACAAACGCACTTTCGGCCTTATCGAAAAAATTAAGGAAACCCTGATGAAACGGAAGTCCGGCTCTCAATACTGTTGCCAGCAAAATACGATCTTTCGAGAGGTTCATGGGTGCAATACCTAATGGAGATTGTACATTCCGGGGTTCATATTGTAAAGTCTTACTTAATTCGTAAGCCATAATTTCTCCGATCCGTTCGATGTTTCTTCTGAATCTTAAGGAATCATTGTGTATATTAATATCGCGAATTTCGGCTACAAAATGATTAAGTACCGAATCTTGTTTGGATAAATTATAAATATTCATTTCTGCAAAAATTTTGACAAAGGTATTATTTTTCCAACGAAATTCCTGTCAAAAATGAATGAATAAAAACCTGATACCAGGGATTTGTTTCAGGATTGGCAATTTCCGAATTGTGCCACAAGAGACAAAAATCGCCTCCTGACAGTTTACATTCTTTTGCTAATGAATCTATTAGATCAATTGCTTCTTTCGGATTCAGTTTCATATAAGAATTCAGTGTAGCATCCATGATGATCGTAGGCCGAATTAATAAAGGTGTTTTTTCATTTTCTATCAAGTCAAAAAAATGAAACGGGATGGCGGTTCCAGCCCTGAATCCGGCTTGTGAAGGATAAGTTAAAGTAAAATCTTCCGAGAAATTCAAACGATTCAATGTTTGGTATGTATCCGGAGTTTTCATCCGGAGAAAATGTTGCCGGTTCCTTTTTATTTTCGAATTGACGATACGTTCCAGTTTCAATTTTTCTTTCCGAATCAAATACTCATCAAATGAAGCCACATAAGAGGGATGAAGTCCGAAATAAACATCTTTTTTTACAGCATTCAAATACTTGTAATATCTTCTTAAGGGATAAATTGTCCGGCGATCGAATTTCCCGTATCCTCCTATATGAATAAACAGATAACAGGGACGATTATGTTGTTTATGAAGTTCTACAATATTTTTTAACGACTGAAAATAAGGATCTTCTTTTAACCGTAAAAACACATGTAACCGTTCTTTCAGTTTTTTCAGGTCTCTATCCTTTAAATCTTTTATACTACCCAAAGTATTTTTAGTTATTCCCTTATTTTTATAAAGAAACGGATGATCGATATCGAAAGTTGTAATCATGCGGAATTCACGCAAACGAAAGCAATCAGGATTTTTATTTTGCTTCAGTAATGCGTCTTTCAATTGATAAGCCCAACGGTCAACTACCGGTATCTGTAAAAAACCTTCTTTAGAAGCAAGACTTTCTTCTATCTTAAACCTCCCATGATTATCCTCTTTTGTAGGAAAGTATTCTTCATAACGGGTCAACAAATAAAATGAGGCAGCAAAAATATCGAACGGAAAGTCTCCTTTTTCTTTGGCGTAAAAATAAGGAATTTGTCCATCTTTAATAACTTTAATCTTCTGACTGAACACCCCTTTTTCAAAAAGAAGCCGGGTCGGTTGAATCCAAAGTCCTTTCGACAAATCTCTCTCTGAATAATTGATACAATAATCCCCTGATTTCAAAAATGTTTCCCGATTCGTAACAATTTGATAATCTATCCCCAGGATATTGTGGAAAATATGTTCAGCAATATATTCTAATCTCGGGCTTTTAACTGAGGAATATACAATTACCATAACATTTAAGATTCAACAAAGTAATATAATATATATATAAACGCTTTCGTATGGTTTTTATTTTTGTAAGCATGAAAAATAATTTCATTATTTCCTCTCTTTCTATAAAGACGTAATAATTGAAAACGGAAAATTGAAAATGAGGCTTACGCACGAAATCATTTTCAATTTTCCGTTTTCAATTACTTGTCAAAGGTTCCAACGCAGAGCGGCCCCCTAATGGCCTCCCCCAACTACTCCGCACTCTGGCTGTGTTAAAAGGAATAAAATAACCTTGCGGGTATGGAGTTGTCTGCGTTGACATGCCCTTGTACTCATTTCACAATGAGGATGTTTTCACGAATCAATTCTGGGCGACGCAACGGACACTGAAGCCGCCTGCACGGCTATTGATGCTGCCCGGGCTCACGCCGCCGCTATTGAAGTTCAGGATCTGCGAGGTCGTACCGTACGGTGTACTGCTCCAATAGTAGCCGTGCGTACCAACGTCGTAGAACTGTCCATTACTGAAGTTACGGTTGCCTGCGGCCGGCAGGAAAAGGGTAGTGGTGACTCCGTCAGGTTTGATAGCATAACCGCCACCGGTACCCGAAACCCAAGTCCATGTATTGGCAGAAGCAAGACCGGGAGCAGTTGAACCGGAAGTACCGGAGAAGATAGCAGACCATTCATCCTGGGTAGGCACACGCCAAGTCCCATCGGTAATGGAAGAACAAGGATCGTTAGTCCCATTCTGGTAAGGACGCCACATCAAATCATATTGAGGGCTACGCCAATCATAAGGCGATGCTGGAGCTTTAATAAATTGACCCTGGCCGGAACCGGCAGCAGGTTGAACATTATCAGCTAAACTCACAGGACCATTGGTAGCATAAACGGCAGAAGTACGTAACTCGTGACCATCGTTATTTCTACCCCATTGGAAAAGAGAACCCTTGATACCATCCTGTGTATCTGTGCTGGCTCCATTAGTAGGAATAGAACCTGACCATGCAAAAGGATCGGGACTAGAGGCTCCATCAACGCCCAAGTTGTAACACTGGAACTTCAACCAGGTACCATCCACAGTCTTAGCGCCGCAACCTACGGCAACTTCAGCAGATTCACTGTTTACACTGCCTTTAGCGTTGGAAACAACACAATAATAAGTCTTCAAACCCAAAGCAGTCAATGGGGGATTGAATGTAGCGGCAGTAGCGCCGGATACGGCTGTAGCTGCATTGGCGTTTTTATTCGCAGATTTTACATACCATTGATAAGAAGTAGCATTTACAGCAGTTACACTCAAAGCGGCAACAGAACCTCCATTAGCCGTTGTGTTTTGGGAAAAAGAAAATGCTTTAGGCTGAACAGTTATCGCAGGCAAAGAAGCATCCACAGAAGTAGGATTCCAACGGCTACCGTTCCACATGTAAACCATATTGTCGGTAGTATTGTAGACCAACATACCTTTGGCAGTAGCCTTGTCAGCTTGTCCGTCAAGCACAAACTGGGTTAAGTCTGCATTCAAAGCCACGCTGGGCAA
>JAVBLQ010000096.1:0-6163 GCA_031553435.1 Bacteroidales bacterium
GGATTCCATTCATGGGAAAAGAGCTTGTACTGCGTAGTTAATACTTTGACTTCACAATTGAAAATGAACTGAAAGAAAAGCGAACCCTCGCGCTCAGGGACGGACGAAGGACGGAACTTGAGACGGATACTGGTTGAATTCATAACTTTGTTTTTTGTGAAAGGGGAAGCGATGCTTGTGAGCTCGCTGTGCTCGTGGTGAAGGGAGGATAATTCACCTTTCACAGGGAGCGAAGCGACCCTCACCTTTCACTGTAATTAATAAAGGATACAACATTATGAAAGGGGCAAAGGTTTATATGGTGACCTAATTGAACATTTTTGGGTGCACGGTACACGGTGCACGAATTGCTTACGCCTGATAATGCACTGCGTCTGATAAACCGACCGTACACCCCGCACCGAGCACCTTTGCTCCCAAAAGTGTTCGTATCGATTTCATTTTGAAAATTTAAAACAGTTTTTTAATTTCATCAAGAAATAAATGCCAAAATCTCGCCCTTTTGCACCTCTTTCCCTTGTTTTACGTATGTGCCGACTATTGTACCTCCAAATCCCATCTTAACAGGTTCAATCCCGTATTGGGTTTGAATGAAACACAATATCTCATCTTTATTAATGGAAGCACCTTCAAAAGGAGCGCTGGATGCATCCATTAAATCGTATTGCCAGATAACTTGTCCTCTGATAGGGGCATGAACCGGTTTTGCATGCGGATACTCTGCTGAAATCTCTTCAAAATTAAACATCGGGATCTCTATAACCGGACGTTTTTTGTAAATCGGAGTTCCTGCTTTTTCTTTTGCTTCTTCCAATTCCTGATTGAAACGGTTTTTAGCAGCGCCTGATTTCATATCCCTGTATTGGCGATCGTGCATGGCAAACTCGAAAAGTTCTTCTTCATCGTCACCCAATGTCCAATTATTTTTGATCATTTCTTCCCTGTATTTTTCCAATTCATCTGGGAAAGCATCTTGCGGATCTCCTTCATAAAATTCATAATTATTCGCTTTGGCTATTTCAATGATTTCAGGAGCTAGAGTTCCCGGAAGTTTTCCCATTTTTCCCAAAATCATATTCCAACTATCTTTATCGATCATCGAGAATCTGGGCTCATCTTTTGCCATGGCAAATATATTCATCAAAGCAATATTCTTAACATATTGACTGAATGGTGTAACCAATGGTGGATAACCCAACATCGGCCATATATATTCTACTTCCTTGAAGAGTTGGAGAAGTAACGTATTGAGTGAAACTTCCTGCTTTGCGTGTTGTCTTAAAGCCAGGTTAATAGCATTATGCATACCTTTCAGGTCGGCCATCATAGAACCCATCATACCTCCCGGCAAGCCGCAACTTACAAGTAGCGAAGTCATGATTTTATTTTTAGGATCAATGAAATAGCCCAAGAAATCATCCATGAAACTTTGGGTTAATTCCTGCGTTTCCATATAAGCATCCATGTTTATGTCGGGAACCAAATATCCGGCATCTTTCAACAAAGCCTGAATGGTAATAACATCGGGATGGATCATTCCCCAGGATAAAGGTTCCATGGCAACGTCCAGTATATCAACACCGTTTTCGGCAGCTTCCAGCATAGAAGCAACAGAGAAACCGGGCCCGGTATGTCCATGATATTGTATGATTATTGAAGGGTGAGCTTTTTTTATTCCCTTGATAATTTGCCCGATAGAATATGGACGACCGATTCCCGCCATATCTTTCAGACAGATTTCTTCCGCTCCCGCTTCAATCAGTTGCTCCGCTAAATTCACATAATAGTCAACTGTATGTAATGGAGAATATGTAATACAAAGAGCAGCCTGAGGAATCATGCCTGCTTCTTTTGCATATTGAATAGATGGAATGATATTACGCGGATCATTTAAACCGCAAAAAATCCGGGTTATATCAACTCCCTGAGCTTTTTTTACTTTATACATCAACCGCCTCACATCAGCAGGAACAGGAAACATTCTCAATCCATTCAAACTTCGGTCAAGCATATGAGTTTGTATCCCGATTTTGTTAAATAGAGCAGTGAATTCACGAACCGCCAGATTTGGATTTTCTCCGTAAAGTAGATTAACTTGTTCAAAAGCTCCTCCATTCGTTTCAATCCTACTGAAGCAACCCATTGAAATGATTGCCGGAGCTACTTGTTTCAATTGGTCAACTCTAGGCTGATATTTACCGGATGATTGCCACATATCCCTGTAAACCAAGCTGAATTTTATTTCCCGTGCCATATTAATGTTGTGTTTAGTTTAGTTAAATTATTGTTTTCACAAAGATATAGTATATTTATCTGATTGGGTAATAAAAAATCAATTAAAAACTTCTTATTTTCAAAATAAATTCTTGCTTTCAATTCGCCAATTTCAATTAATTATCTACCTTTGCAGCCGTTTTTATTAAAAGATTAAAAAGAGAAATTAAATAATTAAAAAATACTATGAATTGGCTAAGTGATTTGTTGTGGAAAGATAGCGTTGCTCACACTGTACTTTTATTTGCATTTGTTATAGCTGCAGGAATCTCATTAGGAAAAGTCAAAGTATTCGGAATCTCACTAGGAATAACTTTCGTACTATTCGTGGGAATTATCGCCGGTCATTTCGGATTCGTCATTAACCATGAAATATTACATTTCATGAAAGAATTCGGATTGATTTTATTTGTTTATTCAGTCGGTTTACAAGTAGGACCCGGATTTTTCTCTTCTTTCAAAAAAGGAGGATTAAAATTGAATATGCTGGCAGCAGGAATCGTCTTTCTGGGCGTTACGACCACCATAGTCATTCATTTCGTTACCGGAATTCCGATGTCCACAATGGTTGGAGTCCTTTCCGGAGCCGTTACAAACACTCCCGGTCTGGGAGCTGCACAAGAAGCTTTCCGCGATATGCACGGCACAGGAGATCCTACCATTGCCTTAGGTTATGCGGTTGCATATCCGTTGGGCGTTGTCGGTATCATCCTTTCAATCATTTCCATTCGTGGAATATTTCGTGTTAATTTTGAAAAAGAAACCGAAGAGCTATCTGTTAAAAGTGGAAATAACACAGCTTCCATGAAATTGATTTCTTTAGAAGTAAAAAATCCTTCTATTTTCGGAAAAGAAATTAAAGACATAGCCAAACTGATTGACCGTAAATTTGTCATATCCAGAGTATTACATGCAGATAAAAAAGAAATTGAGATTGCTTCTTCACAAACCTATCTGAATGAAGGCGATAAAATATATGTAGTAACCACCGAAGATAATGCAGATGCCATAATCGCTTTCATCGGCAAACAAGTAGATATGAATGCTTCTGATTGGGAAAAACTGGATAATCAGCTCATATCCAGAAGATTTATGATCACCAAACCTGAATTGAACGGAAAAACAATCGGACAACTCAGGTTAAGAAACACTTTTGGAATAAACATTACACGAGTCAACCGTTCCGGAGTTGATTTGATCGCGCATCCTAATTTGCAACTACAAATGGGTGACAGAGTTACCATAGTCGGAACAGAAGTCGCAGTAAAAAACGTAGAAGCTGTGCTGGGAAACAAAATGAAACGATTGAATGAACCCAACCTCGTGCCTATCTTCATAGGAATATTTTTAGGAGTCCTTTTAGGAAGTATTCCGTTTGTATTTCCGGGAATCCCTCAACCCGTTAAGTTAGGATTAGCCGGAGGTCCTCTAATCGTTGCCATATTGATGAGTGTTTTTGGTCCTAAATACAAACTTGTCACTTATACAACTATGAGCGCCAACCTGATGTTAAGGGAAATCGGCATTTGTTTATTCTTAGCCTGTGTTGGCATCGGCGCCGGAGAAGGATTTGTTGATACAATTATTCATGGAGGAGGCCTCAAATGGATCGGCTTAGGATTCATAATAACAGTTGTTCCTTTGTTAATCATTGGAATAATCGGCAGAAGCATATATAAAATCAATTATTTTACGCTGATGGGATTGATGTCCGGAAGTATGACCGATCCCCCTGCTCTAGCCTATTCAAATGCAACAGCAGGAAATGATTCTCCGGCTGTGAGTTATGCCTCTGTTTACCCATTAACCATGTTTTTAAGGGTATTGTCTGCACAATTATTGATTTTAATTTTTGCATAAATTATATTTTTCATACCTTTGCCGTATGCAAGATATATTCAGACATATTACATATTTGCTGACAAAGTCCGACTGTGTCATTATTCCCGGATTCGGAGGTTTTGTACTTCATTCGGAAAATGCAACTTATTCAAAAAACGATCATGTTTTCATGCCGCCTTCGGTTGTCGTGGGTTTTAATCCCGAACTGAAACATAATGATGGCCTGATTACCGAATCGTTGATGAAATCCGAAGGTTTGGATTACCAGGAAGCATCATTGATAGTTGAACAGTTTTCGGAAAATTTGCAACAGGAACTTAACAATTCAGGTGAAATCACTTTCCCTCAAATAGGAAAACTATCTTATTCAAAAGAAGGAAAACTCAATTTCACTCAAACATCAGACTCTCCCGTTAATCATTCCATGTTCGGATTGGCAGGAATATATATGCCTCCCATTTCCAAGCTTGAGAAAATACAACGAAAAGCCAAACATCAGGATACGATTTACTATCCGATTGTCAAACAGTTGACAAGAATAACCGCAGTAGCCGCTGCCGTAGTTTTGGTATTTTTACTGATGTCAACTCCTATTAAGGATGTAGATACTCCCTCTCAATATGCAAGTATAATCGATACAAGGTTACATTTTGCACAAGAGAAACCGGCAACCGTTTCCGCCCCGGAAGAAACTAAAGAGCCGGAAGCCGATAAAAATGAAGTGCCAAAAGCGGAACCGGAAAAAAAAGAAATAAAACAAGTTCCAGAAGTAGCTCCTACTAAGGCAAAAAACTCAGAAACAGCCTCTACTCAAGGATATTATATTATTGCTGCCAGTTTCACAACTTCAGAAGAAGCTAAAGCAAAAATTCAACTAAGCGAACTAAAAAAACTGGATGCGAACGCTAGTCTTCTTAAAAAAGACGGTCGCATACGCATCTATGTAGCTAAATTCGACAATAAAAAAGAAGCCGACAGCTATTTGAATAATTTCAGGAAGCACTATCCTAAATATGAGTCTGCCTGGCTACTCTCTTCTAAATAATTAAAAATTAAGAGTTAAGAACGAACAATAATCACAGTTATTTCTTGATTATTAATTTTTAATTCTTAATTAATTTTATTACCTTTGCACCCGCTAATACAAAATTCTAATATTTAATTTTTTTTAATAAATGGCAACTAAAATAAGATTGCAAAGACATGGTCGCAAAGGGTACGCGTTTTACCACATCGTGATCGCAGACAGCAGAGCTCCACGTGATGGAAAATTTGTTGAAAGAATTGGTTCGTACAATCCAAATACGAATCCTGCTACAATAGATTTAAAATTTGACAGAGCTTTGTATTGGATTCAAACAGGTGCTCAACCTACAGATACAGTGCGCACTATTCTTTCAAAAGAAGGTGTATTGTTAAAAAAACACTTATTGGGTGGAGTTAAAAAAGGAGCATTCACTGAAATTGATGCTGAAAATAAATTTGAAGCATGGAAAAAAAGCAAAGAAAATGCTCTTCAATCCATCAAAAGCCAAAGTACAGAAGTAGCTAAAAAAGAAGCCAATGCAGCGTTAGAAGCCGAAAAAGCTGTTAATAAAGCCAAAGCTGCCGAAGTAGCAAAGAAAAAAGCCGAAGCAGCCAAAGCTAGTGTTGAAGAAGAAGCTGCGCCTGCAGCTGAAGATGCTGTAACTGAAAGTGCAGAATAATACATTTATTTAAATTCTCATATCAAAAAGAGTTGGCTAAACAATTGGTCAACTCTTTTTTTATTCATAAATCTTTCCCTACTTCTTAGCGTTCTAACCTTTATTAATTACAAGCATCGCTTCCCCTTTCACAAAAAACAAAGGTTATGAAATCAACAAGCATTAAGCTCAAGTTCCGCCCTTCCACCCTTCCCGGTCATGAAGGTTCGCTTTTCTTCCAGTTCATCCGCAACCGGGAGGTCAAGGTATTAACTACCCAGTATAAACTTTTTCCTGAAGAATGGAATCCCCGCTTGGAAAAAGTCAAGCTTGGGTGTTCCACTCCCCTGCGTGAAGCCTAC
>JAVBLQ010000088.1:0-15706 GCA_031553435.1 Bacteroidales bacterium
CGAGGTAAATTTAATGAATAATAATAAGATATACCCATAATTTTCCGGTTAAAATCATAACTCATTGCTCCATTAGCATTGTAGACATATTCGTTCATCCCGGCTGGAGGTTGGGTAGTTGGTTTGATAAAGCCTTTATTGGGATAATAGTCTGAAACTTTTTTCAACTGGTTTCCATTGTATGTTATTGTCAACGAATCTATATACTGTCCTCCTTCCTTGCGTGTGAGTGAAGTAATATTTCCCATCTTGTCATATCCGAAAAATTCATTGAAGAGGTTATTCGTGAAAGTCGAACTGATCAGCCTGTTGAGGTTATCGTATTTGAATGAATATGCACGTTCATAATAAATGTTATATAACATATTTTCTCGACTTTCACATCAGTCTGGAATTGGAAATGTTCTTCATTGCGAAGATTTGGTTTGTTTACTTTTAAGATTTTCATAATATTTATGTTTTTTAGTGATTAAATGACCTTGCAGAAGTTCTGCAAAGGCAAATTTGCTCAGGCGCAGACTTGCAGAACTTCTGCAAAGGCAAATTTGCTCAGGCGCAGACTTGCAGAACTTCTGCAAAGGCAAATTTGCTCAGGCTCAGATTTGCAGAACTTCTGCAAAGACAAATTTGTTCAGGCGCAGACTTGCAGAACTTCTGCAAAGACAAATTTGTTCAGGCGCAAACTTGCAGAACTTCTGCAAAGGCAAATTTATGCAGGCGCAGACTTGCAGAACTTCTGCAAAGGCAAATTTACGCAGGCGCAGACTTGCAGAACTTCTGAAACAGCATTTTACAGATAAAAGCAGGATAAAAACCGGAATAAACTTTCAGGAAAATCAAATAAGAAGGAAATTTCTTCATCAGGTTTATGACTATGAGGCTATGTGATGAGACTCGCTACAAAGATATAACTAATACCTGCTTATAAAACATGTTGTAAAGCATAAAAAATTTCATCCACTCATCAAACTTTAATTGTATTTTTGCGAAAACATAAAAGAGCAGCACAGAGCAGCACAGTTTATTGTTTAAATAATCATAAAATTTATGAAACACTTTTTTACTTTACTCGCCTTTGTCTTTTTATTTTCGCATGTTGGATCCGGTCAGACTTTGGGGTTAACCAATACAACCCAGAGTCCTTATGCGAAAATGCATAATCTGAATATTCAGGATGTTCAATGGACCAATGGTTTTTGGGCCGAACGTTTTAATGTTTGCAAAGACACTATGCTTTTAAATATGTGGCGTATTTTCGATGATCCCGGATTAAGCCACGCTTACTGCAATTTTGAAATTGCCGCCGGATGCAAACACGGAGATCACAAAGATCCTCCATTTTTCGACGGGGATATGTATAAATGGTTGGAAGCTGCCGCCGCCGTTTACGCCATTACCAAAAATCCTGAACTGGACAAGCTGATGGATAAGTTTATCGAAACTGTTCGTTTGGCTCAACGCCAGGATGGATATATCCACACAGCAACCATTATCGCCGATAAAAATAATCCGGGAGCAAAAAAAGGTTTCGAAGAACGCTTGCATTTCGAAACTTACAATATGGGCCACCTGATGACCGCTGCCTGTGTTCATTATCGAGCCACCGGAAAGAGAAACTTATTGGATATAGGAATCAAAACTACGGATTTCCTGTATAATTTCTATAAAACAGCTACTAACGAATTAGCCAGAAGCGCAATCTGCCCTTCTCACTATATGGGAGTTGTCGAAATGTACAGAACAACTAAAGATCCCAAATATCTTGAACTGGCCAAAAGTTTGATCGATATTCGTGGAATGGTTCAAAACGGCACAGATGATAATCAGGACAGAGTCCCTTTCCGTCAACAAAAAACAGCGATGGGGCATGCCGTTCGTGCCAATTACCTCTATGCCGGAGTAGCCGATGTCTATATGGAAACCGGAGACAAATCCCTGCTTGATTGCCTGAATCCTATCTGGGAAGATGTAACCAACCGCAGAATGTATATCACCGGAGGTTGCGGCGCATTATATGACGGGACTTCCCCCGATGGCACTTATTACACTCCCGATAGCATCCAGAAAGTGCATCAATCTTACGGAAGAGCTTATCAATTACCGCAGGAAACCGCTCACAATGAAACCTGTGCCAATATTGGGAACATGTTGTGGAATTTTCGCATGTTTCAACTTTCCGCAGATCCCAAATACGTGGATATTATGGAATTGACTCTGTACAATAGTATTCTGTCCGGTATCAGTCTGAATGGAAAAGAATTTCTCTACACCAATCCGCTCAGCCAGACAAAAACATTTCCTTATACCTTGCGCTGGGGCGATTACAGACAGTCATACATCACCTGTTTCTGTTGTCCGCCCAATGTTGTAAGAACAGTGGCCGAAACAAACTCTTACGCTTATACATTGTCGGATAAAGGTTTATATTGCAACTTATACGGAAGCAACAACTTGAATACAAAGCTGCGAGACGGAAGCATCCTGAAATTAAACCAGCAGACTGATTATCCCTGGGATGGCAATATAAAGATAAACATTGAAAATGCTCCGAAAAAAGAGTTCTCTATCTTTATGAGAATTCCGGGATGGGCTAAGAATGCAAGTATCAAAATCAACGGAGAGAAAGAAAATACAAATGCAACAGTAGAAAGTTATGTTGAAATCAAAAGAGTTTGGAAAAAAGGAGATGTAATCGAGCTCGATCTGACGATGCAAGCCCGTTTAATGGAATCTAATCCGTTGGTAGAAGAATCCCGCAATCAGGTTGCTGTAATGTATGGTCCAATGGTGTATTGTATGGAAAGCATGGATCTTCCTTCAGGGGTTTCTATTTTCGATATTATCATTCCTTCAAATATAAAGTTAGACAAGAAAACAATCACCATCGAAGGAAATAAGATATTGATGCTGGAAGGAATGGCAAAATATACGCAACCGGGAAAATCAACCGGTAAACTTTATAAGGAAGTAAATGCTTCTTCTAAAGATATTAAAATATCATTGATTCCATATTATGCGTGGGGTAACAGAGGACATTATGATATGTCGGTCTGGTTGCCGGTTAGTAAGTGAGAAGTTTTTATTCTTCGTCGGTTCCCAGTTTAAGAAGCCTCATATAAGCATCCACTTTTGAAAGGTAAATGTCTTTATCTGCGGAATCGATGGAATTCTGAGAAGTAGCACGAATTTTAAGCGGATCAATAGGCTCTCCTTTTTCCCAGACACGGAAATCCAGATGAGATCCGGTAGAAAGTCCGGTAGTTCCTACATATCCTATAATTTGACCTTGTTTTACAGATTTTCCTTCAGCTATGCCTTCACCAAATTTTGACAGGTGAAGGTAAGCTGAGGTATATGTATCATTGTGCTTGATTTTCACCATATTTCCGCAGCCTTTGCCATAAGACCTGCTGATGACAGTTCCTCCACTGATAGCAACAACCGGGGTTCCGGCCGGAGCCACATAATCTATTCCTGTATGAGGCCGTACGGTATGCAAAATAGGATGCATCCTTGCATAAGAGAATCTCGAAGAGATACGGGAAAATTTCAAAGGCGCTTTTAAGAATGATGATTGCAGACTATTCCCTTTTTCATCCCAATAATTTCCGATGCTGTCGGGAGCAAAGTAAAAAGCGTAATAATTATTTTTATCATGACAAAACTCGGCTGCATATATTTTGCCGACACCAATCGAAACCGTATCATGGATGCAGATTTCGTCATAAAGGACTGAAAATCGATCTCCTTTTTTCAATTTGAAAAAGTTGATTGTCCATGCATAAACTTCCGACAATTCCAGAGCCAGCATCGGATTGATATTGGCTTCGACAGTAGCATCCCAAAGTGATGAATTGATTGTTGCATCACCTCTCCTCAACCGGTGTTTTACATTCCGGCCTCCCTGTACAACGCGAAAAGGTCCGTCAAAGCAAAACACCGTATATTTTAATACAGATTCTTCGTAAACCAAATAACACAATTTGCGGATGCTGTCATTCGAAAAGAAAGCTTTGTAATGATTGCCGGCTTTGATGGTACGGGCATCAAACACCTCTTTGTCCAACATGTTTACGGCAACAATATCTTTTCCAGTTGCTCCCAGTTCCATCAAAATATGAATCAACGACTCATTTTTTTGTATCGTATATCCTTCTATTTCGAAAGAATCGATAGGAATTCCATATTCATATTTGACTTTGGAAACAACAACAGATGTTTCTGCTGCTTTTTCCTCCTGAATCTTTTCTTCAAGAGGAATGGGAGCCGCCGGTTCATCATAAAACAAGAAATATACTTCAACTATGATAATGATGGCAGCTGCTACAAGGAAAAAGAGTTGATGCTTGAGTTTCATAACGCAAAAATAGAGAAAATTTTTATTTCTCCAATTCCACCGTAAAATGTCTCATGATAGGAGCTTCTTTTACTATTTTAAAACCTTGGGTAATAGATTCTCTTCTGTCATAAACATTTTTCAATGCGGCGGCAATAACATCTATATGATTATTTGTATATGTCCTGCGGGGAATAGCCAATCTCAACAATTCCAATTCAGGATAACGGTTTTCACGAGTCACAGGATCTCTATCGGCCAGAATTGCTCCGATTTCCACCCCTCTGATTCCGGCCTCCAGATACAATTCCACTCCCAATGTCTGAGCCTGAAATTCTTCTTTAGGTACATGAGTCAGGATTTTTTTCGCATCTGCGAAAATGGCATGACCTCCGGCGGGACGTTGATAGGGGATACCATATTCATCCAGTTTCTTCCCTAAATATTCTACCTGTTTGATCCGGGTTTCCAGATAATCGAACTCGGTACCTTCATCCAGTCCCTGGGCCAAAGCATTCATATCACGGCCGCTCATCCCACCATAAGTTATAAAACCTTCGTACATAATATTGAAAGTAGAAGACTGATCGTACCAGTCTTTTCTCCGGGTAGCGATAAAACCACCCATATTCACGATCGCATCTTTTTTACTACTCATGGTCATGGCATCGGCATATGAATACATTTCCAATACAATTTCTTTGATGGATTTGTTTTCATAACCTTTTTCGCGGACTTTGATGAAATAAGCATTTTCTGCAAAGCGTGCCGAATCGAAAATCACAGGTTTGTTGTACTTATCTGCTATTTTTCTGACTTCTTTGATACAAGCCATAGAAACTGGTTGTCCTCCGGCTGTATTATTCGTAACTGTTATTAAAACGAAGGGGATACGTTCATGGTGTTCGGCCAAAGCATTTTCCAACTTCAAAGGACACATATTGCCTTTGAAAGGAATTTCCAGTTGAGTATCTTTGGCTTCTTCGATGGTACAATCCAAAGCGATGGCTTTGCGATATTCTATATGTCCTTTGGTAGTATCGAAGTGAGAGTTTCCGGGAATAACATCTCCTTGTTTGATCAAAACGGAAAACAGTACGTTTTCTGCGGCGCGGCCTTGATGTGTAGGCAGGAAGTAATCAAATCCAAGTATATTCTTGATGGCATCTTTCATTTTATAATAAGAAGAAGAGCCTGCATAGCTTTCATCGCCCAACATCATTTCCGACCATTGGCGATCACTCATCGCGCCGGTTCCCGAATCGGTTAAAAGATCGATAAATACCTGGTCTGATTTGAGGTTGAACAAATTATATCTGGCTTCTTTGATCCATTGTTCACGTTCCTGACGGGTACTGCGACGAATCGGTTCCACCATCTTTATTTTGTATGATTCTGCGAAAGGGAGGTTCATAATAATTACGAATTAAAAATTAGGAATTAAGAATTAAGAATAGTGGATAATGAATGGTGAGTAGAATGAGTTGCTTTTTCACCATTCACAAAAAGAACCTATCCCTTTCTTTAATATTGAGGAAAATATTGTAGTATATCACACAATTAAAAATCATTTTCAATTTTCAATTATCGCAGTCAAATAGTGCCAGAATTTCTCCACACTTTTAATCTCTACTTTTTCGTCAGGAGAATGCGGATGTTTGATGGTTGGCCCGAATGAAACGATATCCAAGTCAGGAATGCTCGATAAGATGATTCCACATTCCAGTCCGGCATGCATTACCTTAACAGCAGGAAGTTCATTATATTTTTGCTGATAGACATCTGTCATTACTTTCAGAATCGGAGAATTGATATTGGGATCCCAACCCGGATAAGCGCCTCCGATTTCAACTTTGGCTCCGGCCAATGAAAAAATGCTTTCCAAACTGGAACAAATAGCTTCTTTCTTGCTTTCCGAAGAACTCCTTGTCAAAATCTTAATATCGATCCTTTCCTGGGAAGATTTTACAATAGCCAGATTAGAAGAGGTTTCCACCGTATCCGGAAAATCAGTTAACATGCCGATTGCTCCATTCTGACAACCTTCGATGGCGTTGATCAGATCATCCTGAATTTCTTCAGGAATCAATGTGCCCGGTAAATCTACCTGTTCGGCTTCAAAAATAATCTGATTTTCAACTCCGGCATATTCTTCATTAAAAAGATCTCTGTAGTCGGAAATGATTTCCCAGAATGCACTGCAATCATCTCCCGGAATGGTGATCACAGCAAATGCTTCGCGGGGAATTGCATTTCGAAGAGATCCTCCGTCAATGGATGCAAGACGGGCGCCAAAATTGCGAACCGCATCTTTCAAGAATCTGAACATCAATTTATTGGCATTGGCTCTTCCCAAATGAATATCTACGCCGCTGTGTCCTCCCTTCAATCCGGTCAGACTTATTTTGATGGCGATATCTCCTTCCGGCACCTCATTATCTTCTTTGTATTGAAATGAAACATTCACATCGGCTCCTCCGGCACAACCCACAAAAAGTTCTCTGTCTTGTTCCGAGTCCAGATTGAGCATTGTTTTTCCCTGCAAAAATCCGGATTTGATGCCAAAAGCGCCATCCATTCCGGTTTCTTCATCTACAGTAAATAAGCCTTCGATGTTTCCGTGTTTCAGATTATTGTCGGCCAAGATAGCCATGATGGCGGCTACTCCGATACCGTTGTCCGCGCCTAATGTTGTTCCTTTGGCTCTGACCCATCCATTGTCAATAAATGCATCGACCGGATCTTTGGAGAAATCGAAATTCGAGTCCGTATTTTTTTGAGGAACCATATCCAGATGAGATTGAAGAATGATTGGTTTCAATTGCTCACAACCTTTGCTTGCCGGCTTGCGGATCAATACGTTTCCTACTTCATCCCTGAGCGTTTCAAGTCCCAGTTTTTTTCCAAAACCCTCGATATATTTTGTAATTTCCGACATTTGTCCTGATGGACGTGGAATTTGAGTCAACTCATAAAAATAGCTCCAAACATTGGCTGGAGTCAAGTTCTTAATTTCTGTAGCCATAAAAAAACGGGTTATATTGTTTCACTCATATTATCCAAGCTCCTCAACCGAGACAATCTGATTTTTTTTGTTGGTTAAAGGTAATGCAAAAACTCCGAATAATCCGACAATTGCCGTAAAAACTGTTTGAACGCCGTGTACAATAAAAGCAAAAGCGGCGGCATCATTCTTTTCCACACCATATCCGACCAAAACAGCGATGACAGCTAAATGCCAGGGACCAATTCCTCCCTGAACAGGCACGGCTACAGCCACGCTACTCAAAGCAAAAGCAATTAAACCGGCCACAAAACCAAGATGTTCGGTGAAAGAAAAGGCATAAAAACAGATATAAAAGAAGCAAAAATAGCCCACCCATATTAATAATGTGTAGAATAAGAATTTCCACTTATCTTTCATGTACCAAACTGTTTTTACCCCTTCCCAGATATTTGACAGGAATTTTTTTATTTTTACGAAAAAAAGCGTATGCCCGAAACTTCTGAATATGAAATAAAAGAAAAGCAATATCAATACGATTCCCACATATAACCATGGAGAGGTAAGAATGAGATGTATCTGGTTCCAAACTTGGGCATGTGTTTCAAAAAACGTTTCAAAGTATTTGAAGTTTAACCCAAAAGCAACCAATACAATGATTGCAACCGAGATAGTATCAGATAATCTGTCAATAATCAATGTGCCGAGCAATTTGGTAAAAGGAATTTTTTCGTAACGGTTAATGATTCCGCACCTCCATACTTCACCCAACCTGGGGAGAACCAGGTTGACAACATAATTTCCCAATACGGCATACACCAGGTTCCATACTTTAGGCTTGGCTCCCAATGGCTTGATCAATAAATTCCAACGATATCCTCTGATTACATTGGCAAATAAACCGAAAACAAGAGAAATGCCAATGATTCCGAAATTGACACCACTACGGATGATACGCATAATCTCATTAAAATCCATCTGTCTGTAAACCAGCCAAAAAAGCAAGATGCCAAAAGCCAAAGGGAGGACTATCTTAAAGAATTGAGAAACGATTTTTTTGATTTTTTCCGGCATAGAAAAATATTTGCGAGATTTTATGTACTTTTGTCATCGCCTGCAAAATTAATAAAAATTTAGTTATGAGTTACAAGTTACAGGTTACGAGTTATAAGTTATTAGTCACAGGCAGAAAAATTATTGTTATGCAACGTGCAACCTGTAACCTGTAACTCGTAACCTGTAACCCGTAACTAAAATATGGCTCTAGTTCGTCCCAAAAAAGCTCTCGGGCAACATTTTCTGAAAGATTTGCAAATTGCAAAAAATATTGCGGATACATTAAATACACATGAAGCTCTTCCTGTGTTGGAAGTAGGTCCGGGAATGGGTGTTCTTACACGGTTTTTATTGGAAAACAATAGAGATCTGACTGTTATTGAGCTGGATAAAGAATCAGTTGTTTATCTGGAGAATCATTTTCCCGCATTGTCAGGCCGCATCATTGCAGGTGACTTTCTTCACTTGGATTTGAAAACACTTTTTCCCGGGCAATTTTGTGTTATCGGGAATTATCCATATAATATTTCAAGTCAGATATTTTTCAAAGTGCTGGAAAATAAAGACTTGATTCCTTGTTGTTCAGGGATGGTTCAAAGGGAAGTGGGACTGCGTCTGGCATCTCCTCCGGGAAAAAAAACTTACGGAATCATTACCGTCTTGTTGAAAGTATGGTATGATATAGAATATTTATTTACTGTAGATGAAAATGTATTCGATCCTCCTCCGAAAGTCAAATCTGCGGTGATCAGAATGACCCGGAATTCAAGAACAACATTGGAATGTGACGAAAATTTACTGAAAACAGTCGTAAAAACGGCATTTAATCAAAGACGTAAGACTTTAAGAAATTCTTTGAAACCTCTTTTGGGAAAAGGGAATGAATTATACGATTTACCCGTCTTTGACAAACGACCGGAACAGCTTTCGGTAGAGGAATTTATTGAATTGACGAAATTAGTGAAATAATATGCCAGGAATCAGACTCTTCTACCATAAAGACGGAGTGATCAGAGTAAGCAGAAGCATTGACTTTCTGAAGAAAACCCCTACAGATCAATTTCTTTGGATCGACTTGAATGATGTCGATGAAGAAATCGAAGCTCAATTGGAGGATTACCTGAAAATCTACATTCAGGAAGAAGAAGAAATGATTGAGATCGAAACTTCTTCCCGCTATATCGAAGCTGGAGATACATTGGTTGTCAACACCAACTTCCTGTTGAATACTTTTCAACGGGAGCCGGTTTCTTTCATTCTGAAAAATAATATCCTTATCTCTGTCCGTGGCGAAGAATTGATTTCCTTTAATGAAACTGTCAAAAAACTATCGGCCACTCCCAGAAGTTTTCCTACAGGGTATCATGTTTTTATCGGCCTTTTTGAAACCCGCATCGAATTTGATGCCGATATGATTGAAGATATTACCCAGAAAATTACCACTTTAAGTAATAGTATTCAAGAAGCTGACGAAGACATCCTGTTGCAAATCAAGGAACTACAGGAACGAACGATGATGCTTCGTGAAAATATTATCGATAAGCAACGTGCGGTATCCAATATGTTGAAAAGTGATTTGATTCCTGATGATTTACGACCTAAACTCACCATGATTATTAAGGACATCAACTCCTTGCTTGAACATATCCGGTTCAGTTTCGATCGTCTGGATTATTTACAGGATACTTTCCTCGGGTTTGTTAATATCGAGCAAAATAAAATTATCAAGATATTTACAGTTGTTTCGGTTATTTTCATGCCTCCAACACTGATTGCCAGTGTGTATGGAATGAATTTTGATGTCATGCCTGAAATAAACTGGAGATATGGTTATCTGTTTGCATTGGGATTGATGCTGGTATCTTCTCTTTCTATATTATATTTCTTTAAAAGGAAAAAGTGGTTGTGAAGCTTCTCTTTGTGTTTATTTTTTATGCAAAAGAAACGCTTTCGTTCGTCTTCAAGCCGGTACTTCCCAATTATACCCTAATGATTAAAATACTACACATTCATAAACTGGTTAAATTTTCAAAGTGAAATCAATGTGAACATTTTTAGGTGCACGGTACAAGGTGCACGGTGCACGGTGCACGAATTGCTTACGCCTGATAATGCACTACATCTGATAAACCGACCGTGCACCGTGTACCGTGCACCATGCACCCAAAACATTCATATCGGTCAGATTTTGAAAACTTAAACAGTTTCTAAATGTTTTTGAAAAAAATTGTAAGATTACAAAACATTTAACTGTATTTAATTGTTAAAAAATAGATGATTTTTTACGGAATGTGAAAAATATTATGAAATATTCTAAAAAATACATAACTTTACACATTAAAATGCGTTATTTATAATATGAAAAAGTTGTTCTACATCCCAATCCTCTTGATTATTCTTTTTTTTTCATGTCAGAAGAAAGAAATCACGGGTTATATGATAGACGGCAAATTGGAAAACCTGACTGACTCTGTTCTATATGTTATCTCCAGTGATTCGTTTAAAGTACTAGATACAATCCCTTGTCAGAAAGATGGAAAGTTTATTATTCAGGGTAATGCCGATCAATTGTCAGCTACACGGATTTTTTCTGAGCAGACAGGTGTTTTATTGACTACCTGGGTTCAGAATGGGGATAAAATATCGGTGACCGGAAATATCCGCATTCCGGAACAAATAAAAATAAAAGGAAATGAAGTCAATGATCGTTTAACCGAATTCAAAATCTTAAATAAAAATTTGTTGAAAGAGCGAACTGACCTTTTTTACAAAAAAGAAATCGGAAATCGGAAAGATACCCTTAGCGGTGAATTCAAAGAATTGAATTATATATCAAAAATATCGAATATAAATCATCAATTAAAAGATAAGGCTAACCAATTTATCAAAGCTAACCCGTCATCCATGGCAAGTGTTATTTTGATGAAAGATTATTTGATGGATACGGATAGTCCGGAAAAGATGAAAGAACTTCTGTCTCTGATCACAGGGGAAGAAGCCAGAAATTCGGATATGTACAAAAAAATGTACAGCTTGTTTGAAAAATTGAATAAAACATCTGTCGGACAAAAAGCTCCTGAATTCAGAGTTTCGGATCTTCATAATGATTCATTGAATTTGAGCAGTTTTGAGGGAAAATATTTATTATTGACTTTTGCTGCTTCCTGGTGCGATGTTTGTGAAACAGATAACAAAGAACTGGTTTCCATTTACAAAGAATTCAACAAAGAGGGACTTGAAATTTTAACAATATCTTTGGATGAAAATAAAACATCATGGATTTCGGTAGCCAAAAAGAATGGGATTGTCTGGCATCAGGTGGTAGATGTTCATGGTTGGGGATCGAAAATGGTTGACCTGTACAATGTTGATCATGTGCCATCTAATTATCTGATTGATAAAAACGGAATTATTGTAGCAAAAAATGAATATGGAGATAATTTAAAAGAAATAATAAAAAAAGAATTGACAATGGAAAATTGACAATTGACAATGTTGTTAAAGTAATTTCATTGTCAATTGTCAATTAAAAAAATCTTGACTATGTTAGTAAAAACTTATGCAGCCGCTCTCCGCGGCATCGATGCAACAATTATCACTATTGAAGTAAATTGTTCCCGTGGTTTGAAATTTTATTTGGTCGGACTTCCCGATGTGAGTGTCCGCGAGTCTCATGAACGGATTCGTTCTGCCCTGAGTGAAAGCGGATATAAATTTCCAAGTAATCAAATTGTTGTTAACATGGCTCCGGCCGATATCAGAAAAGAAGGCGCTTCGTATGATTTGCCTTTGGCTATTGGCATCATGGCTGGTGCCGAAAAAATCAGCGCTGAAAAAATCGGGGATTATATGATGGTCGGAGAGCTTTCATTGGATGGCTCTTTACAGCCCATCAAAGGAATTTTACCTGTTGCCGTTAAAGCACTGCAAGCCGGATTCAAAGGCCTGATTCTTCCTCCGGAAAATGCAAAAGAAGCCGCAGTTGTCGATGGTCTGGCGGTTTATGGGGTAAAAAAACTGAAGGATGTGATCCGGTTTTTTAACAATGAAGTTGATTTGGAGCCAACCATCGTCAATACCAAAGAAGAATTTTATGCCCGGCAATCTATCTTCAATACAGATTTTTCTGAAGTCAGAGGGCAGGAAAATGTAAAGCGTGCAATGGAAGTTGCTTGTGCCGGTGGCCATAACATCATCCTTGTTGGGCCTCCGGGAGCAGGTAAATCCATGTTGGCCAAAAGAATTCCTACCATTTTACCTCCATTGACTTTGAAAGAAAGCCTTGAAACAACAAAAATTCATTCTGTGGCCGGTAAAACGATGGAAAACGGATCGCTCATCGCATCGAGGCCATTCAGAAGTCCGCATCATTCCATATCTACCGTGGCAATGGTTGGAGGAGGCTCTTATCCTCAACCCGGAGAAATCAGTTTATCGCACAATGGAGTATTGTTTTTGGATGAATTACCTGAATTCCCGCGTATAGTACTGGAAGTGATGAGACAACCTTTGGAAGACAGGAAAATTACTATTTCCCGTTCAAAATTCAGTGTCGATTTTCCGGCTGGGTTTATGTTGATTGCTTCTATGAATCCGTGTCCCTGCGGATATTATAATCATCCCGATAGAGCTTGTGTTTGTTCGTCTGCCCAGGTTCAGCGATATTTAAGTCGTGTTTCGGGTCCTTTATTGGACAGAATCGATATACAGATTGAGATTGTACCGGTTCCTTTTGAGAAAATTTCTGATCACCGGCCTACAGAATCCAGTGATTTGATCAGGGAAAGAGTTATAAGAGCGCGAAACATGCAGGAAACCCGTTATGCCAATGAAGGGATTTATTGTAATGCACAAATGACTACTCGCTTACTCCATCAATATGCAAGGCCGGACGAAGCAGGATTAGCATTGTTGAAAAATGCGATGAATCGCCTCAATCTTTCCGCCCGTGCATATGATCGGATTTTAAAAGTGGCTCGGACAATTGCTGATTTGGATAATTCTGAAGAAGTGAAGCCTCACCACCTTGGCGAGGCTATCAGTTATCGGAATCTGGACAGGGAAAACTGGGCTGGGTAATTTTCAATTTTCAATTGTCAATTGAAGAAAGTTTTCCATTTGTCTTTTCAATTCATTTCTGCTTCCGGTAAAGTTGTTGACAATGATTGAAAAAGCATAATGTTTGTTTTTATTGTCAATGTATCCGGCATATGCCTGAACATTAGCCATGCTACCGCTTTTAAGATGCACTTTTCCATTAGAATCTTTCAAAAAAGATTTGACAGTTCCTTCTTTTCCTGCAATGGGGAGTGATTCGAAAAAAGCATCGGCATACCGGCTTTTTGTTTTCATATACACCAACAAATCGGTAAGCAATCTGGCTGATATGCGATTGTTGGGAGATAAGCCCGAACCATCATACATAAATAAGCCGTCTATGTTTATTCCTTTGTTTTTCCAAAATGATTTGACTTTATTGACACCTGCTGTTCTTGAGTTGACATTTGATTTATTGTCCAAACCTAATCTTAGAAGAAGATGCTCGGCATAATGATTATTGCTTCTGACATTGGTAACACGGATAATTTCTCTCAGTGTTTTTCCGTAGTTAACATAAATTTCTTTTAAATTTTTATCAGGCAGGGAAAATGTTGCATTTCTTGATGTTATTGGTTGTCCGCTTATATTTATTCCATTTGTTTTCAAATGAGTATAAAGTATTTCTGCCAGAAACATTCCTGGATCCGGTATATCTCCTTTGATGATAAAATAAGTTTGATTTTCCGGAATAGTTCCCCTGAGCGTCCGGTTGTATGAAAACGGGATTCCGTAAATATAAGCGCTATCCTCATTGTTGGAAGCAGCAATCAGGTAATTCTCGAATGATAACTGTTTGATTTCAGGGTCAGTTGTAACAACTTTAGGCGTAGTGCCTGACTTAAATGATTGTAAATACAGACGATACATGTTGTCGAATACGCTGATTCCATAAATTCCCGGAGCATAATAATTTCCCATATCTTCCCAAATCCATCGGGGAGAAACCCCTTCATAACCATATAAATCATCGACAACCAGAATATTGCCATTGATGGATTTTATTTCATTTTTTTCAATGATATTTTTCCATTCGTTCAAAAATTCATTGTTATTTTCGTATAGAAATTCCGAACCCAAAGTAGGATCTCCGGAACCAAAAATAATGAGATCTCCCTGCAAAGTGCCATTTTTATCAATATTTCCGGAAGTCATGATTTTTGTTTCAAAACGATAATCGGGGCCAAGCATTTCGAGAGCAGTTGCCGTTGTCAGCAATTTTGTTGTAGAGGCGGGTGTAAGCGACATATTTTCGTTGTTAGAACAAATTGTTCTACCGGTTTCCATATTAACAACACTAATTCCCACCCCGGCATATTTCAGTTGGCTTGAAGAAGTAAATTTTTTTATGCCATCCGTTTGTCCATGCAAATTAGATGTGGAAACGAAAAGAGTGGAGACAATTAAAGTAAATAATGCTTTTGAAAATGTTGTAGCTTTCATTCCGGATAAAGACTTGATAATATATTTGTTTATAAAAAGATGCTAAAGTACAGAATTTGGACTGTTATCACAAAATAAATCAAAAATAATTTGCAAAAATGAATAAAAAGACTACCTTTGCACTCGCTTTTTAAAAGCAATCAGGCTGATTCACTAGCTCAGCAGGTAGAGCACATCCCTTTTAAGGATGGGGTCCTGGGTTCGAGCCCCAGGTGGATCACCAACAAACAAGATAATTCCTGAAATTCAATGAGTTTTGGGAATTTTTGTTTTAAATCGAAATATCAAAAAAATAGCCTCGTAAAGGTCACGAAAAGACATGGTAGAGTGGCATATTATAAAAATATAGAAACAGTGAATTTCTGTGTATTTCGTGTTCTAATTTCACTTTTGAGACAACCTCAGGGTCTGGACGGCATTTTTTAACCGTAAGCAACACTTCGCTCACCTACGGTTATGGATATCTGATCACTTCTCGATCCTGGTGCTTCATCGTGCGTAAGCCACCCTTAGCCTTTCGCCAAAAGATTTGTAAATTTAATCATTCTCACACAATTTTAGATAGAAACACTGAACCTTCTTCCCTGGCTCAACGTTTTAGCTTTTATTAATTACAAAAAATCAAGATCATGCACACCACCAGTATCAAGCTCAAGCTCCGTCCTTCCAGTGTTCCCGGCTCCGAAGGGCGGCTTTACTTCCAGTTCATCTTGCGCCAGGAAGTAAAAACCATCAGTACCTCCTACAAACTCTTTCAGGAGGAGTGGAAT
>JAVBLQ010000078.1:0-22672 GCA_031553435.1 Bacteroidales bacterium
ATTTAATTTTTTAAGACTATGAAGTTTCATTTAATCGAAAAAGCAAATCCCCGCGATTTGCAAGCGTCCAAAAAGTGGTATGCTAACCCCATTAACGATGGAAAAATTACGGAAGATCATTTAGCCAAAAAGATTGCCGGCCGGTCATCGCTCACCACGGGTGATGTATCGAGTGTAATTAAAAACCTGCTGGATGAAATGCCTGAATACCTGTTGATGGGTAGAAGCGTGAACCTGTCGAGTTTTGGAACTTTCCGCCTGTCATTCGGCAGTGAGGGAGTCGAAAACAAAGATGAGTTCAATACCCACATGATCAACCATGTCAAAGTAATTTTCACCCCCAACACGACATTTAAGCGAATGTTGGAAGAGATCAGTTTTGAGAGGGTGGAGTAAAGTGAAAAGAACGGGTGGGGATTTTCCTGCCCGTTTTCAATTATTTTATTATAAGAATTTTGATTTATACATGACAAAATTCTTATTTTTTCACTTTTAGTTCTTTACTTTTTTTGTAACTTTGCCGCCTTAATTTAATAAAGTGGGTTAATATGTCAAGAATTCAAGTCAAAGACAAAAATTTTGTGCTTTCAATACCGGAAGAGAGAATACAAAATGCTATTAATGCAATGGCGGAAAAAATGTGTAATGACCTGAAAGATAAAAATCCTATTTTTATTTCTGTTTTAAATGGCGCTTTTATGTTTGCATCAGATCTGATCAAACGCATGGAATTTCCACTGGAAGTAACATTTATCCGATTGAAATCATATGCAGGAACTTCATCCGAAGGAATAGTAAAGGAAGTTCACGGACTCATTGAAAATATTGAAAACAGGCATGTGGTTGTCATTGAAGATATTGTGGATACCGGACACACAATCGAATATTTGAATGATTATCTCCGTGCAAAAAATCCGAAAAGCATCTGTATCGCCACTTTACTTTTCAAACCTGAAGCGCTTGTGAGAAACGTCCGTCCGGATTATGTAGCACTGGAAATTCCAAATGAATTTATTGTAGGGTATGGTTTGGATTACGACGGATATGGTCGTAATTTACGGGATATTTACAAAATAGATCAATAAGATTTAGTTTATAGTTTAAGGTTTACAGATAAATACACTTTTCTTAAAATTATACATGAACAAAGATATTTTAAACATTATCATTTTCGGGGCTCCGGGATCCGGAAAAGGGACTCAGAGTGAATTACTTATTGAAAAATACAATCTGGACCATATTTCAACCGGAGAAGTTTTGAGAGCTGAAATCGAAAAACAAACCGAATTGGGAAAAATCGCCAACATTCATATATCTAAAGGTCATTTGGTGCCGGATGAACTGATAATCGATACATTAGAAAATGTGTTGGACGAAAAAGAAAACTCTAACGGTATTATTTTCGATGGATTTCCCCGCACCATCGCACAAGGAGAAGCTTTGGAAAAAATACTGGAAGAAAGAGGAACCTCTGTAACCATCGTTCTTAATCTCGAAGTCGAAAAAGAAGAATTGGTACAACGTTTGCTGAACAGAGGTAAAGTATCCGGTCGTTCGGACGATAATTTTGAAACAATTTCTTCCCGGCTGAATGTATATACAGAGCAAACTGCGCCATTGATCAATTATTATAAAAAACAGGGAAAATTGGTTAATATCAAAGGTGCGGGAACAGTAGAAGATATTTTTGAAAAAATAGTTCATTCAATAGATAATATAAAGGTGTGCTAAGAACTTTCAATTCATCACCATGTCTGATTCAAATTTTGTAGATTACGTAAAAATTTATTGTCGATCCGGGAAGGGAGGACGAGGTTCCAGCCATTTCCGGAGAGAAAAATACATACCCAGAGGAGGACCGGATGGTGGTGACGGCGGGCAAGGCGGTCATGTAATTCTCAGAGGAAACCGTAATTACTGGACCTTGCTTCACCTGAAATATCAAAGACATATTCTTGCAGAACATGGAGAAGGCGGCGCCGGCCGGTTGAGTACGGGGAAAAGCGGAGCCAATAAAATCATAGATGTTCCTTGCGGAACAGTAGTTTACGATGCTGATACCGGAGAGTTTATCTGTGATGTAACACGTGATGGACAGGAAGTTATCCTGTTGCGGGGAGGAAAAGGCGGTTTGGGAAATAATCATTTCAAAACGGCAACCAATCAGGCCCCACGTTATGCACAGCCCGGAGAACCAATACAGGAAAGAAAAGTCATTCTTCAACTTAAGTTATTGGCAGATGTCGGGTTGGTGGGATTTCCCAATGCCGGAAAATCGACTCTTCTATCTGTTGTATCTGCTGCCAAACCCAAAATCGCCAATTATCCGTTCACCACTTTAGAACCTAATCTGGGCATTGTGAGTTACCGGGATAATCGTTCGTTTGTAATGGCTGATATTCCGGGAATCATTGAAGGCGCCAGTGAAGGAAAAGGGCTTGGGATCAGATTTTTACGTCATATCGAAAGAAATTCCCTTCTACTTTTCATGATTCCGGCCGATAGCAATGATATCAAAAAAGAATACGAAATACTGCTCAATGAACTTGTGCAGTATAATCCGGAATTGCTTGGAAAACGCAGGGTTTTAGCCATCACCAAGTCTGATATGCTGGACGAAGAATTGATGGATGCCTTATCTGAAGAATTACCGGAAAATATCCCCTTCGTTTTTATTTCTTCCATTACCCAATTCGGAATTATACAATTAAAAGACTTGTTGTGGACTGAACTAAATAAAGAAACTTTCCACGATGCAGAAAGTATTATTCATAAACCACTGGATATAAAAAGCCTTGATCTGGAAGACATAGACATTCCTGAAGATGATCTTTCTGATGACGATGATGACGATGAATATTTTGATGAAGAATTTGATTGGGATTAGGTCTTTGTGTCTTCGTGTTTTGAAACATTCACATGGCTCATAATTTGAACAACTCTACACAAATGAAACTCTACATCACATTTTTACTATCCTGCTTTTCCGGCCTCCTTTGTCAGGCTCAGTTTCAATACAGAGCCGGTATTCCGGTTGTAGAAGAAAGCGGATATTATCATTTGCTGATAAGTCCGGAAGTATCAGCAGTTTCCAATGATGATTTTTCAGATGTCCGTATAAAAGATGCAGATGGAAATGAGATTCCTTATCTCTTAAGATCTGAAGACGCGCGGAAACAGGAAAGCTTTTTTGAATATTACAAACTGAAGGAAAATGCTTTTGTTCAGAAAGATAGTATAACCCGTATTGTTGTTGAAAATGAAAAAAAAGAAAACATCAATCAGTTTTGCATTATCATATCTAATTCAGATATCCGGAAATATATTCTATTGAAAGGCAGCAATGATACAAAAAATTGGTATGTCGTAAAACAAAAGACACCTGCTCCGATGGCAACCAGGATAAGCGATAACACCGAAATGATTGTCTTCGACTTTCCTGAAGGAAACTATTTGTATTACGAAATTGAAATATCCAATCCGGCAAACCTTCCAGTACAGGTTCATCAAGTCGGAAAATATAAATACAGCGAAATATTAGGCAAATATTCCGAACTACCAATTGGTAAATATGTAAAAAAAGATAGTACCGATAAAAAAACGTACATTTCATTTCCGGGCTTGAAAATGAATTACCGGATCGATAAATTGTCTTTCTTCATTGATAAAACAAAAGATTTTTATAGAAATGCTTCGATTTTAGATGATAATAATTACTCAGTAAATCAATTTAACCTCTCTTCCCAAAGTGAAAATGTCATTGAAATATCAGGTTTCAGAATGACTCCCAAAACTGTAATATTGATTGAAAATAAAGATAATCCACCCTTGTCAATTCTTGACATCAAAGCTTTTCAATTGAATCAGTATCTTTGTGTATATCTTGAAAAAGGTGTATCCTGTTCCTTGTTTTGCGGTAATAAAAAATTAAGCCGGCCTCAGTACGATATAGCTTATTTTCAGAAAAATATACCTCAAAATCTGCCTTTGTTGAAACTGAAAACTTTTGAGAATATTTCGTCTCAATCACCGGAGCCTTCACCGCGTCAGAAAGCATTTTATGAAACACAAGCATTTTTATGGGCAGTCATTGTGCTGGTTGGACTCTTTCTCGTCTGGATTTGTTGGAAAATGATTCGGAAAATGTAGATTTTGTATCATACTCAAAAATAATTATCTTTGTTTTTTAAATTAAGAACTTATGAGGACTCCGACATTACAATATTTATATTTACAAAAGCCATTGGTTCTAATCCTTTTAATAACAATATTGAGTGTGTTGCCCTGGATCGGAATGGGAGATTTTTATACAAAAGGAGAACCAAGAGAAGCTTCGGTAGCCGTATCTATGTTAGAACATGGCAATTGGATCTTGCCTACAGTATATGCTGATGAAGTTGCCTATAAACCACCCTTTACACATTGGTTGACAGCCATTTTTTCTATACCCGAAGGATTTGTAACACCGTTTACTTCCCGTTTGCCGTCGGCCATTTCATTTATTCTTATGATTGGCTGTTGTTTTGTATTTTGGGGCAAACGGATTAAATTCCAGGAAGCATTTATTTCTTGTTTATTGTTGATTACAGCTTTCGAATTACACAGAGCAGCAATGACTTCGCGCGTAGATATGACGCTTACTGCTTTAATGGTTGTTGCCCTGATGTCGTTGTTTAAATGGGAAGAAGAAAAATCTTTGAAAAGAATCCCAATTTTCTCCGTGATATTATTAAACTGTGCGGTATTGGTTAAGGGGCCGGTGGGCGTTGTTTTACCCTTGCTAGTATTAGGCATTTATCTTTTATTATTGAGATATAACTTTTGGAAAATAGTATTGAAGTTATTGCCGGTCTTATTATTGTCATTGATTTTTCCTGCAATCTGGTATTTTCAGGCGTATAAAATCGGAGGCGACAATTTCATGAATATAGCGATGGCCGAAAATTTTGGTCGTTTTTTCGGAAGCGATAATTTCGAAATCCGATATAACCTGGGGCACAAAATGCCTTTCTGGTACAATTTTGTAACACTGATCGCCGGATTCTTGCCCTGGACATTGATGCTGTTTTTCTCTCTTTTTGGAATCAGCTATATCTTTAAATTACCTAAAATAAAGCAATTATGGACAAACTTGTTGTCCATGGAAAAAGTCAAGCTATTCTCCTTAGTTTCGGCAGTCGTAATTTTTGTATTTTATTGTATTCCGGTAAGTAAACGAAGTGTTTACCTGATGCCTGCTTATCCGTTCATTGCCGTATTTATGGCGCAATACATATTGTATCTGACCGAATACAAAAGAATGGTTACACGAATTTTTGCCGGATTTTTAGGCGGTTTAATCGCCATTGTAACAGTCCTGTGTTTGTTGAACTTATTCGGATGTATTAATTTGCCCGAAATATTTTCACATTTTGTGAAACGGGAAAAAACCATGCATGACGTTCGGGTAATTTCAGACGCACTGGCATCACCAACATTGCTATATATTGGGCTACTCTCATTAGTTATTTTTGCTTTGTATATTTTATTTTACCAATTAGGGAAAAAAATAAATCTGAAAATATTATATGCTACATTCGGACTTTATCTTGCTTTCAACCTTTTATTAGACGGAGTAGCATTGCCCGCATTTAAAAATAGCTGGACGTCCAAACATTTTATTCGTGAAATAGAAAAACAATATGTGTTGAATAAGCATAATGTGTTTGTAATGAATGACTTGATGAAATATGCGAACATGTATGGACCTAACTTTTATCTGAATAATACTTTTCATAATTTCGGGAAAGAATTGCCCGAATCAGGTTTTCTATTGACCATCGCCGATGATGTTCCTTTGATTCAGAAAGAATATGGTAATCAGTATAATTTTACATTATTAAAATCTTCCGGAGATCCTTACAATGACGTCAGGTGTGTTTTGGAGCTTTGGAAAATAGAGAAAAAGTAAAATAAGCAATAGAAAATTATTCATTATTCATTACTTAATATTACCTTTGCGCCTCAATTAAATACTATCATATTATATTTTGAAAACATTTGAAGAATTAGGTGTATCCCAGCCCATTATAAAGGCTATTTCTGAAATGGGATACGAACAGCCGATGCCGGTACAAGAGGAAGTGATTCCATACTTGTTGGGAAGCGATAATGAAGTGATTGCATTGGCTCAGACGGGAACGGGGAAAACGGCAGCATTCGGACTGCCTATCATACAAGGAATTGACGTAGCAACTTACAAGCCTCAGGCAGTTATTCTTTGTCCAACCAGGGAACTTTGTTTGCAGATTGCAGACGATTTGACAGAATATTCCAAGTACATAGAAAATTTAAGGGTACTTCCTGTATATGGAGGTTCGAGTATCGAAAGTCAGATAAGGATGCTCAAAAAAGGAGTACATGTCATTGTGGCAACTCCGGGACGCTTAATTGACTTGTTGAACAGGAAAACAGTATCATTGGATTTGGTCCGGAATGTAGTCCTCGACGAAGCAGATGAAATGCTGAACATGGGATTCTCCGAAAGCATCGACGAAGTGCTGGCTTCTGTTCCGGAAACAAGAAATATGCTTTTGTTTTCGGCTACAATGCCTAACGGGATCAAATCTATTACGAAAAAATATATGCGCTCTCCCAAAGAAATTACCATTGGGAAGAAAAATGAAGGAACTAAAACCGTAAAACATGTTTACTACATGGTTCATGCCAAAGATAAATATTTGGCATTGAAACGAATAGCAGATTACTATCCGAATATATACGGAATTATCTTTTGCCGTACACGAAAAGAAACCCAGGAAATTGCAGACTTGTTAATTAAAGATGGTTACAATGCAGACTCTTTGCATGGCGACCTTTCGCAGCAACAACGCGATTATGTGATGAACAAGTTCCGCATCCGCAATTTACAGTTGCTGGTTGCAACCGATGTTGCCGCCCGCGGTTTGGATGTGGATGATTTGACTCATGTGATCAATTACGGATTACCGGATGATATAGAGTCATATACACACCGAAGCGGAAGAACCGGACGTGCAGGTAAAACCGGAACCTCCATTGCCATCATTCACCTGAGAGAAAAACACCGCGTACGCGAAATTGAAAAAATACTCAATCGTACTTTTGAAGAAGGTAAAATCCCTTCAGGTAAAGATATTTGCGAAAAACAACTTTTCAATCTGGTAGATAAAATTGAAAAAGTTAAAGTAAATGAAGAAGAAATTCAGTCCATCATGCCTTCTATTTATCGTAAATTGGAATGGCTGGATAAAGAAGATATTCTCAAACGAATAATCTCCGTAGAATTTAACCGGATGCTCGAATATTACCAGGAAGCCGGAGATATAGAATCTCCACAAGACTTCAATAAGAAAAGAGAGCGTAATTCCGAAGGAAGAGAAAGAGGAAACAGAGACGATCGTTTCAAAGGAACAGGCAGAGCTTCAGAATCCGGATATACACGACTTTTCATTAATCTTGGTAAAACCGATGGAATTAATCCTGCTACATTGATGGGATTAGTTAATGAATCAATGCCGGGCAAAAAAGTAAATATCGGAAGAATCGATCTGATGAAAACCTTTTCTTTCTTTGAAGTAAAAGATTCGGATGCACAAAAAGTTGTAAAATCCATGTTGCAAGGAGATTACAAAGGCCGCCGTATTTCTGTGGAAGTTGCTCAGGAAAAACCTTCGGAAAACAGGGAACGCTCTTTCCGTAAAGAATCATCTTCCGGAGGCGACAGAAGAAGATCAGATAGAAAAGACTCCGGAGACTTCAGAGGAGAATCAAGAAAATCGAAAGACAATTCGAAAGAATCGGGTTATAGGAGAAGAAAATAAGTGAAAAGTGAAAAACTAAAAGTGAAAAGTTATTTCTTCCAACTTTTAGTTTTTCACTTTTAGTTTTTCACTTTTAGTTTTTCACTTTTTATTAAAGAAATTGTTTAGTCCTGAAGAAAAATACATGCACCGTTGCCTGGAACTGGCAAAAAAAGGGAAGGGCTACGTTGCCCCTAATCCTATGGTCGGCGCTGTAATTGTATATCAGGGTAAGATAATAGGGGAGGGGTATCATCGCCGGTACGGAGAACCTCATGCAGAAGTGAATGCCGTAACTTCAGTTAAAGATCATTCTTTACTGAAAGAATCGGTTATGTATGTGAACCTCGAACCTTGTTCCCATTTTGGAAAAACTCCTCCTTGTGCACAAATGATCATTGAGAAAAAAATACCGGTAGTATGTATTGGAAATTCAGATCCTTACCCCAAAGTCTCAGGTCGTGGTGTTAAAATGCTGGAAGAAGCTGGAGTTAAAGTTTTTTTAGGCATATTGAAAGAAGATTGTGAAAAGCTGAATAAACGTTTTCTGACTTTTTATAGGGAAAAGCGACCATTTATTACTTTGAAATGGGCGCAATCATCAGATGGTTTTATAGACCGTTCAAGAGAACCTGGAGACAATCAACAGGCTTTTCAATTTTCCGAAGGACTGACACGTATGTTGGTACATAAATCCCGCTCGGAAGAGGCGGCCATTATGGTTGGTACTCGTACCGCTCTTTTAGATAATCCTTCGTTGACAGTAAGATATTGGTCGGGGAAAAATCCGTTGAGAATAGTTTTAGACCGTAACCTCGTAATTCCGGAAGAAAATCATTTGCTCGACGGAAAAGTATCGACCCTGGTTTTCACTTCAAAAATCAAGGAAAGTCGTCCGAATCTTGAGTTTTGCCCCATTGATTTTGATCAAAATATTATCATTCAGATACTGGATATATTATATGAAAAAAAAATACAATCTTTGTTTGTAGAGGGTGGTGCAATGCTTTTAAATGCCTTCATACAGTCGGACCTATGGGATGAGGTTCATGTTGAAACACTTCCTGTCCGTTTGGAATCAGGAGTTGAGGCCCCTTTTTTAGGGAAATTTCCAGATCGAACCTTCAAATGTAAAAAATCAATTATTTCTTTGTATTCAAACAATATTTTACCCAAAATTTTATAAATATTGAGGGAATATGACCGATAAAGCAAAAAATGTTTCTACTTTTGCATGCCAATGAATTCATGTAAAATATAAATGATGAACTTGAAAATACCTTTTTTTCTGATTCTTATTGCATTATTTTTAAGTTTTGCCTCATGTCTGGATAGTAATGAGACTACTTATACTTATTCATCAGATGCAGAAATTATCTCTTTTAGTTTAACAAATGATTCTATATCTCAATTAAAAAGCGCTGATTCTACCAAATTTTCAATAGATCAGATCAAAGGATTGATATATAATGCAGACTCACTTCGTTTCGGTACTGTCATCAATTATAAATTAATTATGAAATATATGGGAGGGGCCGGAGTATTGAATGTAACAAACGGAGACTCAACCTGGATTGCTTCCGGCGATTCTGTGGATTTTTCTCAACCTGTCAAGTTAAAAGTTTGGGCTCCCGATGGAGTAACGACGAAAAACTATACAGTTGAAATAAAGATACACAAGATCGATCCGGATTCCATTCAATACAAAGAATTGAAAAATAATGAGTCCAGCTTGAATTATGCAGACGAATCCACTATTTTATTCAATGAACAATTTTACACATACATAAAAAATGCCGGAAGCATTCAGCTTTATAAATCATCTGATGCAATTTCATGGTCCGACATTACATCTTCTTTGAATGGATTGCCATCGGATGCTGTTGTTAAAAATATAAAACCATACAAAGATGGTTTGTGTGTTAATACAGAATCGGGATATATCTATATTTCAACAGATGGTCTTACCTGGAAAAAATTATCTACTGCAGAAAATGTAGTTAACTTGTTAGGTTCATTGAAAACGCTATCATCGGCTGAGATTATTGAAAAAATAATCTTTATCATGAAAAAAGATGGAAAATACCTTTTTGCATCGGCTAATGAAAATCAGCTACTTTATAACACAGTAAAAGAGGTTCCGGATGATTTCCCGATAAAGAGTACCTTTAGCGCTTTCACTTATGAAAAAGCATTGATTCCGCATTTGGTTGTACTCGGAGGATATACAATGGATGGTGCCATATTGAATACCGTATGGACTACAACATCTGCCGAAGGAGGTCTTTCCTGGGGAAAACTCTCTCAAAATATCGTTAGTTCATCTTTGATTGAAGGCTTTAATGCTTTCTATTACAATTCTCAAATATTCCTGATGAATGGAAAATATATGGTAGAAGGTAATTATAATAATTCTGTTTATTATTCGGCTGATGGAGGTATCTCCTGGAAAAAGGCTATTAATAAATATTTGCCCCCTTCAACATATGACTGGAGAACCGGAGCTTCTGTTTGCGTAGATAAAAATAATTACTTTTACATACTGGGAGGCAAAAACGAAAACCAGATACTAACAGATATTTGGAACGCCAGATTGAATCGTTTAAGTTTTAAGTAGAAAATCAGTCAAAGATATAATTTTGAGAGGTTTTTATCGTTCTCTATAAGGTAAGTAAAAGCCTAAATCCGATGAAAATAGTTTCTGTATTATATCAGTCTAAAATAAAAATTCTACTTCTTGTTGTAAGTATTTCAACCTGTGTAACAGCGGTTGCGCAAGAATATAAATATGAAATCGGTGGAATGGCCGGAATGTCCATGTACATGGGCGATGCCAATAAAAATGATTTTTTTCGTGGCTGGAGTCCTTCATTCGGAGGCGTATTCCGTAGGAATTTCAATTTCAGATGGGCGCTTAAAGCTGATTTATTGATGGGAAGAGTGACCGGAGATACAAGAAATACAGATAATGTTTTTCCCGATCATGAACAAATTTCTTTTTCCCGCAATTTCTATGAAATGGGGGGGCAGATGGAATTTAATTTTCTGCCGTACAGTGATAAATTTGCATATTTGCAAACACGTAGAATTTCTCCATATATCCTTGCAGGTCTTGGATTTTCTTATGCGCCGGGAGATGATCAGAGCTTTTTCAGTTTGAATATACCATTAGGTATAGGAGTAAAATATAAATTCAAAAACAGGATTAACTTTGGCTTGGAATATTCCTTTAGAAAATCGTTTGCAGATGATTTGGATGCGCCGGCTAAAGCTTATTTCAATCTGGATGATCCTTACAGGATAAAAAGTAGTTGGACTAAAAATAAAGATTGGTATTCTTTGTTCTTGTTTTCTGTAACCTGGGATTTTGGTCCCAATGATAGACATTGTACTAATTTGGAATAAATAAAAATGTCGTTAAAAAATAAAATAGATCAATCAAGGATTCCTGCGCATGTGGCTGTTATCATGGATGGTAACGGACGCTGGGCTAAAATGCGAGGACAAGACCGCGTTTTCGGGCATAAAGAAGGAGTAACATCTGTTCGTGAAACAGTTGAAACAGCCGGTAAGTTAGGTGTGAAATACCTTACCTTGTACACCTTTTCAACTGAAAACTGGAACCGTCCGCAAGAAGAAGTAGATGCATTGATGGATTTATTGATTACCGCAGTCAAAAATGAAACGGCAGAGTTAAAGAAGAAAAACGTTCGCTTATTGACTATTGGAGACATTAACCGCCTACCTTCCGAAACACTAAAAAACCTGAATTGGTGCATTGAAGAAACATCCCAATCCACAGGACTCAGTCTGGTGCTTGCCGTCAGTTATTCTTCCCGGTGGGAAATAGTTGAAGCTGTCAGGCAAATTTCAGAAGAAGTAAAAAATAATCAGATAACCCTGTCTGGCATTAATGAAGAACTTATTTCAAAACATTTGACGACAAAAAATATTCCGGACCCGGATCTTTTGATTCGTACAGGAGGCGAACAGCGTATAAGCAACTTCTTGATGTGGCAATTATCATATTCCGAATTATATTTTACAGATACTTTTTGGCCTGATTTCAGAGAAGAAAATTTCTATGAAGCAATTATCAGTTACCAAGTGCGTGAACGCAGATTCGGTAAAACAGGTGAACAAGTAAAATGTAAAAAATAAAGTTATCCTCAAATATGTATAAGAAAATCCTTCTTTTTTGTTTGATTTCCAATTTTATATGGTCAGTTTTTGCACAAGAGCAAAATAATGAAGCACCTGATATTTCGTATTCTATGCCTAAAAAATATGAAATTGCAGAAATCAAAATAACAGGAGCAGATAATTATGAAGACTTTGTTTTAATAGGATTCTCCGGGCTTTCTGTCGGTCAAAAGATTAGTGTGCCGGGTGAAGAAATTACTGCAGCAACAAAAAGATTCTGGAAACACGGCTTGTTTTCCGATGTGCAAATATTGGCGACTAAAACCGAAGGTGATAAAGTTTGGCTGGAAATTAAACTGAAAGCCAGGCCGAAGATCTCAGAAATTAACTATACAGGCGTCAAAAAAGGCGAAAGAGAAGACTTGGAAACTAAAATAGGCTTGGTGAAAGGAAATCAAATCACGCCGAACCTGATTGACCGTGCAAAAATTGTAATCAAAAGGTACTTTGACGAAAAGGGTTTCAGTAATGCAGAAATAGATGTTCGCCAAAGAGATGATATTACTCAACCCGGGATGGTAATTCTCGACGTAAATGTTAATAAAAATGAGAAGGTAAAAATCCATGAAATTGTTATTTCCGGAAATGAAAATATATCAACTTATGATCTGAAAACTACGATGAAAAAAACCAATGAAGGTTTTGATTTAACTAAACGTTTCAAATTAAGTTGGAGAAAACTTTTCAGTACAAAAAAATATATTCATTCTAATTATGAAGAAGACCTTCAGAAAGTTATCGGAAAATATAACGAAAAAGGTTATCGTGACGCTCAAATTGTAAAAGACAGTGTTGTGCCTTTTGATGAAAAGCATGTCAATATTTATTTCTCTGTTGACGAAGGTGATAAGTATTATTTGAGAGATATTCACTGGGTTGGAAATACCCAATATCCTACGGATTATCTCCAGGCAGTGTTGAATATGAAACCGGGAGAAGTTTATAACCAGAAAAAATTGACTGAACGGTTGCAACAGGATGATGATGCCGTATCCAATGTTTATTACAATAATGGTTACATTTTCTTCAATGTTGATCCGGTAGAAGTAAATGTTGAAAATGATTCCATTGACTTGGAAATCCGTATTACCGAAGGTCCTCAGGCCACTATCAATAAGGTAATTATTAATGGGAATGATCGTTTATACGAAGATATTATCAGAAGGGAGTTAAGAACAAAACCAGGAGAACTTTTCAGCAAAGAGGCCTTGATGCGTTCTGCCAGGGAAATTGCTCAGATGGGTCACTTTGATCCTGAGCACATGGATATCAAACCTGTTCCGAATGCAGAAACAGGAACCGTTGATATTCAATATAATCTGACTTCCAAAGCAAATGACCAGGTTGAATTCTCTGCAGGATGGGGGCAAACAGGTGTTGTTGGTAAATTGAGTCTGAAATTTTCGAATTTTTCTTTGAAAAATCTATTACACCCAAGTACTTATAGAGGTGTGATACCTCAGGGAGAAGGACAAACTTTGACCTTGAGCGGACAAACAAACGGACGCTATTATCAATCATACAGCATTTCGTTTTTGGATCCGTGGTTTGGAGGAAAACGTCCTAATTCATTATCCTTCAGTGCATTTTATATGATTCAAACAGGAATGTCAAACAGGGCTTATCAGGACTATAATAGTTATTATTACAATAACAGTATGTATGGATACAATTATGCAGCATACAACTATGATCCGGATAAATCATTTAAAGTATTGGGACTTTCCATTGGTTATGGTAAGCGATTAAGTTGGCCAGATGATTATTTTTCATTTATGGCTAATCTGTCCTATCAGAAATATATGTTGAAAAACTGGGAATACTTTGTTGTAAGCAATGGTAATTGTAATAATATCAATTTAAGTCTCACATTATCACGTAGTTCTATCGATAATCCATTATATACCAGAAAGGGTTCCCAATTTTCACTTTCTGTTTCTGCAACGCCGCCGTATTCACTTTGGGATGGCGTAGATTATGCGAGTATGTCATATAGCGATGGGGCTAAGTATAAATGGATTGAATACCATAAATGGAAATTTTCCGGTAAAGTATTTATGCCTTTGGCTAGTCCGGAAAGTGTAAAACGTACTCCGGTCTTGATGAGTCGTGTTGAGTATGGATTTGTCGGACATTATAATTCGGATAAAATATCTCCTTTTGAAACATTTTATATGGGAGGTAGTGGAATGTCCGGTTATTCAAGTGCATATGCAACCGAAACAATCGCATTGAGAGGATATGACGATGGTACTTTGACTCCTAGTCGTGGAACAGAAGGCTATGCATATACCCGTTTGGCATTTGAACTTCGTTATCCGTTCTTGTTGGAGCCAACTTCTACGATTTACGGTTTGGCTTTTGTTGAAGCCGGTAATGCGTGGAATGATATCAAAACATTCAGTCCTTTTGACTTGAAACGTTCTGCAGGAGTTGGTGTCCGTATTTTCCTTCCTATGATTGGGATGATGGGTATCGACTGGGGATATGGATTTGATAAGGCAAATCAATTTACGACAAGCCGGAGCGGTTCCTGGATAGGATTTGTTTTAGGACAAGAGTTTTAAAAATGTTACAACGTTTGAACGTTCAATAAATATAGCCATTATGAAAAAAGTCTTTTTTATTGCATTTTTAGCAACATTTTCATTGGTTGCCAATGCACAGAAATTTGCATTGATCGATATGGAATATATTCTTAAAAATATTCCGGCTTATGAGAGAGCAAATGAACAATTGGAACTTGTTTCCAAAAAATGGCAGGCTGAGGTTGAAAAGGTACAACAAGATGCTCAGAATATGTATAAAACATACCAGTCGGACCTTGTATTCCTTTCTGCAGAAATGAAAACAAAACGGGAAACCCAGATTGTTGAAAAAGAGAAAGAAGCTCAAGATTTGAAACGTAAGTATTTTGGTGCTGAAGGAGAGTTGTATAAAAAACGTGAAAGTCTGATAAAACCTATTCAGGATGAGATTTATAATGCAGTCAAAGCGATATCCGAAGAAAAAGGTTATTCAGTAGTAGTGGACCGGGCATCAGCCATGAGTATAATTTTTGCATCTCCTAAGATTGACATTAGTAATGATGTACTTACAAAGTTAGGATATTCAAAATAAATATCTAAATTTGCGCCTTTAATAATAACAATAAAAAACAAATTAAATTAGAAATGAATATGTTGAAAAAAACACTTTTATTCGTATTACTTGCATTGCCTCTGGGAGTTTTTGCTCAAGATAAAATTGCTTATGTAAATACTCAGGAAGTATTTAATGCTATGCCTGAGGTTTCAAAAATGGAATCCACATTAGCTACTGAAAATCAGAGATATACTGATGAATTGAAAAAAATGGAAGATGAGTATAACAAAAAATATGCAGAATTTGTTAACGCATCTGACAGTTTGCCGGAAAACATCAAAATAAGAAGAATGCAGGAATTGCAGGATCTTCAACAAAGAACTGAAACTTTTTATCAACAAGCAAGACAAAATATCGCTAAATTGCAACAAGAATTGCAAGCTCCGATTGAGAAAAAAATAGCAGATGCCATCAAAGCTGTAGGAGACGAACAAGGTTATACTTATGTAGTTCAATCTATGGTGTTTATCTATATTTCTCCAAGCAAAGGCATTAATGCCACTCCAATGGTGAAAACTAAGTTAGGACTTAAATAAATTAAGAATATAAGAATTAAGAATTAAGAAAAGGCTTGGAGTCAATTCTTAATTCTTAATTCTTAATTCTTAATTCTTAATTTTCATGTATTCAACTTCCCCAGGTCCCATCGGCGTATTTGATTCCGGTTATGGTGGTTTAACCATTCTGGAAAAAATAAGAGAATTAATGCCGGAATATGATTATCTTTATTTGGGAGATAATGCGAGGGCTCCTTATGGAACACGTTCTTTTGAAGTTGTATATGAGTTTACTCTCCAAGCCGTAACTAAACTTTTCGAAAAAGGATGCCATCTTGTGATATTAGCTTGTAATACGGCATCAGCCAAGGCTTTAAGAAGCATTCAGCAAAATGACCTTCCACATTTAGATCCTCAAAGAAGAGTATTAGGCGTTATTCGCCCGACTGCAGAAATTATCGGAAAAATTACGAAAACCAATCATGTTGGTATTGTCGGAACTTCCGGCACTATTAATTCCCGGTCTTATCTTTTGGAAATCAATAAAATGTTCCCGGAAATTGTTTTAACAAGCGAAGCATGTCCTATGTGGGTGCCGTTGGTTGAAAATCATGAGTTCGATAAACCCGGAGCAGATTATTTTATCAAACAACATTTGGATCGGATTTTTTCCATGGATAATCAGATTGATACTCTGGTTCTGGCTTGTACACATTATCCTTTGCTGGAAAAGAAGATCAGGGCGTATTTGCCTTCAGAAGTTACATTGTTTTCGCAGGGAAATCATGTAGCTAAAAGTCTGAAAGATTATTTATTTCGTCATCCGGAGATGGATGCAAAGTGTTCGAAAAATGGAATTTGCCGCTTTTATACTACCGAATCCGAAGATAAATTCAAGGAAACAGCATCTATCTTTCTACACGAAAATATTCATGTAGAAAGAATAGTGATTGATGTTTGATTCATTTCTCAGTTTTCATTCATCAGTGCCGTCTTAGCTTCTTCCAGCCTTTTCTTATCTTCTTCATTCAGATCAGGATATTTCAGGTTTAATTCCTCCATTTTTTCAGTAATTATTTTTCCGACAGCATAACGCATAAACCATTTATGGTCGGCCGGAATGATGTACCAGGGAGCGTATTCGGTAGAAGTGTTGGTAAATACATCCGAATAGGCTTTCATGTATTTATCCCAGAGATCTCTTTCTTTCAGATCCGAAAAAGAAAATTTCCAGTTTCTGGATTCATCATCCAAGCGTTTCATGAAACGTTTTTTCTGTTCTTCTTTTGAAACATTCAGAAAAAATTTCAATACAATCGTTCCATTTTCAAATAGATAACGCTCTATATCATTGACTTGGCGATAACGTTTTTCCCAGAAATTTTTATCAATATTTTTCAATTTTTCAATATTCGGTAATTGTTGATTGAGTAATATTTCCGGATGAACCTTGGTTACCAATAATTCTTCATAATGAGAACGATTGAAAATGCCGATACGTCCACGTTCCGGATAGCATCTGGCAATCCTCCACATATAATCATGATCCAACTCTTCTGCAGATGGTTGTTTGAATGAAAATACCTGACAGCCCTGGGGATTGACTCCCGACATTACATGTTTGATTGTACCATCTTTTCCCGCTGCATCCATTGCCTGGAATATAATAAGCAGGGAATATTTGTTGTGAGCGTAAAGTTTATCCTGCAACTCGGTCAATAACTCGATATTATCCTGCAACAGCTTAACACATGATTCCTTGTCTAAGTCTCCGGTAAAGTCTGTGCTGAAATCTTTTACTTTGTGTTTTTGTCCCGGTTTCGCTAAAAAATAATTGCTAAAGTTTTTCATATCTTCGTGTTTATATTTATGCCCTTTGATATATGTATATAATTCTTCACTCTTCACTCATAAAATATTTGTACGTTTCTTCCTGTGATCTCACATCCGGCTCATTATCCTCTGTTTTTTCCTTGAATTTATTGGAAAGTTCATAATCCAGGATGCGGGCTTTTATATTGTCTTTCAATTGAATATTGATCATATCTCTGATAATTTGACGACTTTCCGTATCAAGTACGGGGAAAGTGACCTCTATGCGGTAATCCAGATTGCGTGTCATCATATCAGCCGAAGAGAGTAGTATGATTTCTTTTCCTTCATTGGAAAAAATAAATACCCGGGCGTGTTCCAGGTATTTATCAACAATACTGATTACTTCTATATTTTCACTTAATTCTTTTTTATTCGGAATTAACCGGCATATTCCCCTGACTATTAGTTTTATTTTTACACCTGCTTTACCTGCTTCATATAATTTATCGATAATATCTTCGTCAGTCAGGCTATTCATTTTTAGGATAATATAACTTTCAATGCCCTTTTTTGCATTTTTTATTTCTTTGTTGATCAAACTGTTTATCTTTTTTCGGAGTATCAACGGAGAGATGATCAAAGTATGGTAGGATGAAGAGAGATAATTATTCTCCAGATTGATGAATAATTGATATAAATCGGTAGTAATCAGTTTATTATAAGTAAAATAATGATAGTCGCCATAAATTTTGGCTGTTTTTTCATTATAATTGCCGGTTCCGAGCATGGCGAAGCGTTCTTCTTTATCGCCTTTTTTCTTTGTGACCAGACATATTTTCGAGTGTACTTTGAGAGCGTGCGGGGTGTGCATCACTTGTACGCCAGCCTCTTCCAGTTCTCGTGTCCAGTATATATTATTGGCTTCGTCAAACCGGGCTTTTAGTTCGAGCATGGCAATTACCTTTTTTCCGTTTCTGGCGGCATTAGCTAGTGCACTGATAATTCTTGACCGGTCAGACAAGCGATATAAAGTTATTTTAATGGAAGTGACTTCCGGATTGATGGCGGCTTCTCTCAAAAAATAAATAGGATAATCGAAAGATTGATATGGCACGCTGATCAGAATATTTCTTTGCCTGATAACGTTCAGGAGACTTTTGTCCAAATCAACATCTTTCCGGTATAAAGGAGGGGTTGACGGATAGACCAAATGAGCATCTCCGATAGCAGGAAAATTGAAAAAATCTTTGAAATTATGGTATCGACCTCCGGGAATGATATTAGGCGTTTTTATCTTTAATTTTTTAAAAGTATATTCGAGCAATTTGTTAGGAATATCTGTATCATAAGTAAAACGAACGGGTGAACCTTTTTTCCGTTGTTTAAGACTTTTTGAAATGCTTTCCATCAAGCTGATAGAAAGATCCGTATCTATATCGAGTTCTGCATCGCGTGTTACTTTAATTGTATAGGCTTTATACTTATTGTAATCGAATATGCCGAATAAACTACTCATACAATACCGGATGATATCGTCCAATAGAATAATGTATTTATTATTGCCGATTTGTGGAAGGATGAAAAAACGGGAATGATTGCCGGGTATTTCAAGAAGAGCATGCTGCCTTTCCTTATTTTCTGAATTTATTAGTTCGATAATAAAGTAAATAGCGGAATCTTTTACCTGTATATTGGTCAAATTGTCCAACATAATGGGAGAAAGATCTTGTAAAAGTTTTTCCTTGAAATATGTTTGAACTCTTTTTCCCTGTTCTTTGGAAATATTTTTATCGTTGACAATAAATATTTTTTCTTCGGCAAGTTTGGGTACAAGTAGATTATTGTATATGCTTTCGATTCGTATTTGTTGTTCTTTGACTTGGGTATAGATTTCTTTGAGTATTTTCCCCGGTTTTTCGCCATGATAAAGTTTGTCCCCTCCTTTAATTTGAGAAAGACGGGTGAGAGCAGCAACACGTACCCTGAAAAATTCATCCAGATTGGAGGAAAATATGGCCAGAAAACGAATTCGTTCAATCAGAGGCGTTTTTTCATCACAAACTTCCTGCAAGACCCGGTTATTAAAAGAAAGCCAGCTTATTTCACGATTGATATATTTTGTTTTAGGTGCCATAGCGAGTTTTGTAATCATATCTTCTCCCAAATATAACAAAAAATTAAACCGAAGGTTGTGCAAAGTTACAAATTATAGTGGACGAATAGACAAGTAAATAGGTCATCTTTCGCCTTTCTCCGAAAATTTATTAAACTTTTTTTCCTTTTACAACGTTCTACATTTGTCAAATTAAAATATACCATAAAATTATGAAGTCAACCAGTATCCATCTCAAATTCCGGCCTTCTTCCGTTCCTGGCCACGAAGGGTCCGTCTACTTCCGGTTCATCCGTAACCGGGAGGTTAAAGTTCTTACCACCTCCCATAAACTCTTTCCCGGGGAGTGGAATCCCCACCTGGAAAAAGTCAAACTCGGCTGTTCCTCCCGTCTGCGTGATATGTATTTGCAGAAGCTTTCCGCTGATTTGTCTCGTGAGCGTGCAAACCTGGAAAGCAATATCCGCAGTTTGGAACGATCCGGTAATTTCAAACTTGCAGATTTCGTCGAACATTACCGCCTTCACAGGAGTTGTTGCATGCTTTTGACCTTTGCCCCGGAACTGGAGCAGTCCCTCCGCCAATCCGGTCAGATCCGCACGGCCCGTGCATACCGTGATGCCGCCCGTAACTTCATCCGTTTCAACGGTGGACAGGATTTTCCTTTGGAGCAGCTCGACGCCGCCCGGATCAAGGAATACGAAACCTGGATGAAGTTCAAGGGCAACAAACTGAACACGATCTCATTCTACATGCGCAACCTGCGGATGATACACAAGGGGGCTGTGGAAAGACGGTTGATTGGCGATCCCGGTGAAGATATTTTCGCCCATGTTTTTACCGGTGTAGACAAAACAAGGAAACGTGCAGTAAAAAAAGAAGTAATTGAGGATCTGGCGGCCATGGATTTTGCCATGTCCTCCTGCTTGATGGCATTTTCCCGCGATCTGTTCATCCTGAGTTTCTATCTTCGCGGTATTTCGTTTATCGACCTGGCTTACCTGAAAAAAAAGAATGTTAAGAACGGTATTATCACCTACAAACGTCATAAAACCGGACAGACTCTGGAAATCGCCCTGACCCCGGAAATGCAGGCAATCATCGGGCGTTATTCCCTCCTTTGCAAGGATTCGGATTATCTTCTCCCTATTTTGGGCAAAGACGACAGCCGCCAGTCTTACGACAATGCGCTGAAAAAGCAGAATGGAAACTTAAAAAAACTCTCGAAACTGCTTGGTCTGGAAGAACATCTTACCACTTACGTCAGCCGCCACTCCTGGGCAACGATCGCCCGGAAACAGGGTATTCCGATGTCGCTCATCAGCCAGGGACTGGGGCATGAATCGGAAAGGACAACATTGATCTATCTGGATTCGTTCGACTATACGCCATTGCATCAAGCGAACCTCAAGGTTATCAGACAAACGAAAAAAATTTCGTAAAGAAAGACAAGAAAAGATAAACGGGAAAGTTTTCTATCACTTCATTAATGATAGGGGCTATCTTAAAAGCAACTTGAAATGATAAGGCAAAAATAGAGAATAATCCCTGAACTATACAATAGGCAGTACCCTAAAAGATTAATATTTTTACATAAATTATATTTTATCTTTTATTTTTAATGATTTAAGTCGTTTTAATTTCTTAAAAATATTAACATTTTTGAGGGGATTAAATTGTGTTGCCTTTTTTTGAGGCTGTGAAGTATGATTAAATTAGTGAAATACAGCGAATTATAATTATTTAGGCATTCCTTTGTCCAAAAAACATATACTTGTTATTCAGAAAATTTTATTAAAGACAAAAATACCTTTTGAGCCCTGCCATAGACAAGCCCCCTGACCAAATTTTCCCGATCCTGTTTCAAAAAATTTACCTCCGGCTGTGGTTTTTCTTCTTTTAAATTACTTATTATAAGTAATTTAAAAATGTTTCAAAATATTTTATTTTTATTTTTTTACAAATTCCTGTAAATCACTTGGTGTCTTTTTGTATTTCACAAGTGTATACCAGTACCCTTTGTTTATGCTTCTGTTGAATATTAATTTATTAATATTCAACAGATTATGTTTTTTGTTTTTTCCGTCGGTACCACTAATGAAGTGACAGAATGAAAAGCCCTACAATGACAAGATAAGCAAGCCCTGACGAAAAGGTCGCAATTATTTTCTCATGCTGGTTTAGAGATAAAAAACAGAAAGGAATAAACATCTTATTTGATTTCCGGCATACGCTCTGCCCCTTAAAAAGAGTTGGAGCCTGTAATCGGGTAAGAAAAAACAACTTCAAAGACATGCAACAAACTTCTGACAACAAGGGATTTTCCTGTTGTGAAACAGGATGAAGGGTTTGCCAACGCAGACAACTCCATCCCCACCAGTTCATTTTTCCTTTTTAAAACAAACAGAGTAGTGGAGTGATGCGGGGAGGCCATTAGGGGGCCGTTCTGCGTTGGAACCCTTTTTTTGAATTGTCAAATGAAAGTTGACAATTCAAGATCAGGAATTCAAAATTACGAATTACAAATAAAGAATTTGGTCGTATGGTAAGTCAATTTGTAATTGACTTCGTCGAATGTTGTTTCCTCATTCGTAATTCGCAATTTCTGATTAGTAATTAATAAAAAGCTGACTTATAATTAATTAAATAATGTAACACTTAAGAGAACAATCGAATGAAACAAATGAAACGAATGAAACAAAAGGGTCATTTTCCCCTGTTCCTTTTGTTGGGATTTCTGTTTATCCAGAACCATCCACTTTCAAGCCAGGTGCCCGGTAATTTGACCGGTCGGGCTTGTGTTGGTGGTAAGACCCTGTTGATAGGGAACCTGACGAACGGGACAACGGGCAAATTGGATTTGTATGGCAACCAACTGAGTCTGCAAGGTAGTTATGCAGGCAAGTCCGGCTCCAACCTGTCGGCCACAGTGAGCAGTAGCAGCAACAAAGGTTATTTGTCGGTCAGCGGAACAGCGACCCAAAGCGGCGGTTCGACTGCCCTGGAACTGAACCTTTCCTCGTGGGACGGTACTTCTGTCGATTTGATCGAAGCCCTGGATACCGGTTCCGATGCCGATG
>JAVBLQ010000089.1:0-11432 GCA_031553435.1 Bacteroidales bacterium
ATTGTGGAATAACTTGCCTTCCGACAAAGAAGATCCGTATTGGAAAGAAGATTGCGATATACAATTCTTAAGAGTCGAATCTACAGGCATATTCGGGAAAACCGAACGTAAAGACATTGTTGCTGCCAGTCAACGAGGGCGGTCGCATGCGCACGAAGGCCGTTTCCGTGACGATGATTTCGGCATGGATTACAATGAAACCAACCAATGGTATGTTATTGCTGTTGCCGATGGAGCAGGATCAGCCAAATGTTCACGAAAAGGATCCCAAATCGCTTGTCAGACCGTGGTTGAAGCCTGTTACACACAATTGAAACTTCATTCTAAAAATTTCGATGATCTGATTAAGAGTTACAATAAAGATAAGACCGAAGAAAATAAGAAGAAATTTGGTGATGCATTTTATAACATTGTAGCATCGGCCGTTTTCAAAGCTTATAAAAATATTGAACAGGAAGCTCAAAAAGAAAATAATCAAATCAAAGATTATGCTACTACTTTGATTCTTTCTGTTTGCAAAAAATTCAAATTCGGATGGTTTATCGGTGCCTTTTGGGTAGGCGACGGCGGAATCGGCGTTTACAACAAAGAAACCCAATACCTGAAAGTATTAGGTGAACCCGATGGCGGAGAGTTTGCCGGACAAACCCGTTTCCTTACCATGCCGGAAATTATTCAACCTGCAGAACTTTATCGTCGCCTGCGTTTTGAAATCATTAATGATTTCACTGCACTTATTTTAATGACAGACGGCATCACCGATCCCAAATTCGAAACCGATGCCAACCTGTTGAAAGTTGAAAAATGGAATGAGTTGTGGGAGGATTTATCCGGAAGTGTTGATTTTACAGATGACAAAGAAGAATCTAAAGATCAACTTCTTAAATGGCTAGACTTCTGGTCGCCGGGCAATCATGATGACCGGACAATTGCGATATTATTTTAGGTTACGGGTTACAAGTTACGGGTTACAAGTAGTTTTTCCGTAACTCATAACCTATAACTCGTAACTTGTAACCTGTAACTTGTAACCTGTAACTTGTAACCTGTAACTTGTAACTAATAACTCATATCAACAACAATCTTAATTATGACACACAAAGATTTAATTGTTTGGAAAGAATCTATAGATTTTGTAAAATTAGTATATTTGAATACTCAAAATTTTCCAAAAGAAGAAAAATATGGAATAGTTTCCCAAATAAGAAGAGCAGCAATTTCAATTCCCTCAAATCTAGCTGAAGGATGTGGAAGACGCTCACCCAATGAACTTATACAATTCCTGTATTATGCATTGGGATCCTGCTCCGAAATTGAAACTCAATTAATTATTTCTAAGGAACTAGACTTCCTGACATTGAAAGATTTTGATATTTTAATTCAAAAAAATACATCAATCATAAGAATGTTAACAGCATTATTAAATTCTATAAAAACGAAATAGTTACAAGTTACTGGTTACGAGTTACGGAAAAACTACTTGTAACCTGTAACCTGTAACTTGTAACCCGTAACCAACAAAAAAAATGGCTAAAACAATCAAAATAACAGCAACCGACGGCACTCCCGTAGAATTTGTCGACGATGTCATCGGTTCAGGCGCAATGAAAGACGTCTATTTCAGTCCGGACAAAAGCTATGTTGTCGCTTTTTTCCGTGAGAAACAAGACTTCAATTCAAAAGACCGCTTGCAAAACATCACCGGAATTTATCGCGAACGTATTTTTAATCAGGAAGGTGGAGACTATTGGAAGGAATTATTCTGCTGGCCGACTAAAATGGTGGAATACAATGGAAAACTGGGATTGATTTGTCCGACTTACCAAAAACATTTTTTCTTTTCCTATGGTTCAATCAATAACGATTTCCTGCAAATCAAAGGAAAAGAAAAAGAAGGAAAATGGTTTGCCTCAGCCAAGAATCAAAATCGTTTTCTTGCACTACAGGAAAGAGGCGATTGGTTCAAATATTTCCAGATTTGCATTCGCATAAGTCGCGCCGTCAAACGGCTGCATGCTGCCGGTCTGGCGCACTCCGATCTATCTTATAAAAATGTATTGGTCGATCCGACCAGTGGAAAAGCGGCAATCATCGACATCGACGGATTGGTTGTCCCCGGAAAATATCCACCCGATGTATTGGGAACTCCTGACTTTATTGCTCCTGAAGTGATGGCCAGCAAACATCTGAAAGTAGGCGATCCGAACAGAAAATTACCCAGCATTGCAACAGACCGTCACGCACTGGCTGTAATGATTTATATGTACTTACTATACCGCCATCCGTTACGCGGAGGAAAAGTAAACGACCTGGATGCATCCAAAGACGAAGAATTATCGATGGGAACCAAAGCATTATTCATCGAAAACGCTGCGGATAAAAGCAATCAGGTAAAAGCAAAATTGCTCTCACAATATGAAATACCGCAAGGCGATCCGGGTAAAATTCCTTATACCGTTTGCGGCCCATATCTGAAAGAACTATTCGACCGGGCTTTTATTGCCGGTTTACAGAATCCCAATGTACGTCCCACTGCCGACGAATGGGAACAAGCATTGCTGAAAACCGTCGATTTGATGCAACCCTGCCAGAATCCCAAATGCTGGAACAAATGGTTCGTATTTGATAATACGACAAAACCGCAATGTCCGTTTTGCGGCACTCCTTACCGGGGACAACTACCGGTACTGAATCTGTATTCTTCCAGACGGGCGGGAACTTTCACTCCGGATAATTACCGATTGATGGTTTATCATAATCAATATATGTATATGTGGCATGTGAACCGGAATCTTTCCCCCAACGAGCGATTAACGGAAGATCAAAAAAAGCCCGTCGGCTATTTTGTTTTTCACCAAAACAAATGGTTGTTTATCAATCAAAGGTTAAATGATTTGGAAGATAAGTCTGAAAACAAAAAAATACCGATCGGCCAGGCCATTGAACTCACGGATGGAAAACAAATCTTACTTTCAAAAGAAGAAGGAGGCCGGTTGATCATTGTGCAATTAGTTACCGGATAATTCAACAAAATGATAAAACACATTTCCTTCGATTTATGGTTAACGCTGATAAAATCAAATCCGCAATTCAAACAAAGAAGAGCGGATTTGATCGCAGAAGTCTATAATCCCAAAAACCTGTCTGCAACACAAGTTTTGCGTCAATTACACGCCGTCGATTGTGTTTGCAATCGTTACAACGAAATGAATGATTGCAAGATCACTTCCGAAACCATGTACCATCGCGTATTGATGAAAATAGGGAATGATCCGGAGATTTTAACCAAAGATTATCTGAACGACTTACAATCAAAAATAGCACAATTATTGGAAAAATATCCTCCCGTCCTGCTAAATGAAAACATATTATCCATCTTAAAAAAACTGAAACTACAAGGTACAACCCTTAATATTTCAAGCAATACAGGATATCTGGAAGCAGATGATTTGGTAAAACCATTAGAGATAATGGGTATCTCCAAACATATTGATTTTTGTATTTTTTCGGATCAGATCAACACATCCAAACCTTCACCTGTATTTTTTAAGAAAATAACCGATAAAGTAAAACTGCTGAAAAATGAAGTTTTACACATTGGTGATAATCTGAAAGCTGATTATCATGGTGCGATAAAATTCGGCTTCCAGGCTTTACATATTATAAACCAAGAATATACATTTCATGACATTCAACAAGCAATGCAACAGAACTAAAGAAATTTTCAGCGCTTATCAAATCACAAGCGATACATCTTTCAATTTCTGTCCAGAAAAATATTCCAGATTCAAATTTGGTTCATTTTCTGTGGCCCGGGAATTCGGACACATTTTAGCTGAAAAATTTATTGAAGAAAAATTGAAGAAAAGTTATGACGGACAACAAATAGTTATTGTTCCAAGCGCTTTTGCACATATTCCAACAGCTTCATTTTATATGAAAATAAATTTTGTCAACAAACTAAACCTTTATTTATATCAAAACGGTTATCCGGTAGTCGAAGAAACTAAAATCTACCGGACTGTTACCTATCGCGAAGATTATGGCGAAATGACCGCCGCCCAAAGATACAACCTGATCAGTGGAGACAGTTTCTATATCGATAAAAAATATACAGAAGGAAAACTGTTGATTTTTATCGACGACATCAAAATAACGGGAACCCATGAACGGATCATTGAAAAAATGCTGGATGAACTCAATATTACAAATGATAGTTACATGCTTTATCTTGCAGAACTTACAAATTTGGAAATCCCTCCGAATATCGAAAACCTCCTTAATTTCTATTATGTAAAAGGATTGGATGAAATCAATGAAATCATTCAAAACGATGAATTCGTTTTTAATTCCCGGGTTGTTAAATATCTTTTAAATAGTGACGAAAATGCATTCGGAGGTTTTCTGAATAAACAAAATCCATTATTTTTACAACAACTATATTATAATGCGATTGGTAATGAGTATTTTAAATTTCCAAGCTACCTATTAAACTTAAAAAAACTGGAAACACAGCTTACATTATAAACATATGGAACACAAAAAACATTACAAGGGTTTGACCGATGCTCAAGTCCAGGAAAGTCGCCGGAAATATGGCGAAAATCTATTGACTCCTCCCAAAAGAGATCCGCTCTGGAAATTATTTTTGGAAAAATTCGAAGACCCGATCATCCGTATTTTGCTGATTGCAGCATTCCTGTCTTTGGGAATATCCATAGTACACAATGATTTTACCGAAACAATCGGTATTTTTTGTGCTATCTTCCTGTCCATTGGAGTTGCTTTCTGGTTTGAGGTGGATGCCAATAAAAAATTTGACATCCTTAATCAGGTCAATGACGACACTTTAATCAAAGTAATCCGTAACGGGAATATTTGTGAAGTACCCAAAAAAGAAATTGTTGTCGGCGACATCGTTTTATTGGAAACAGGAGAAGAAATTCCCGCAGACGCCGAACTATTGGAAGCCATTTCCTTACAAGTAAACGAATCCTGTCTCACAGGAGAACCTGTTATCGAAAAAACAACCGATCCCGAAGAATTCGATAAAGACGCAACTTATCCGTCAAACACAATCTATCGTGGCACTACAGTTGTCGATGGACATTGTACCGCTCAGGTAACATTTGTAGGCGATGCCACCGAATTCGGAAAAGTAGCCCGCGAAGCCACCGAAATGAGTGGTGAAGAAACTCCGTTAAATCAACAATTAGACGGATTAGCCAAATTTATCGGTGTTGTAGGTTTTGTACTTGCAGCATTAACATTTTCTACTCTTTTTGTTAAAAATATATTTTTCGGCGGAACATCTTATTCCTGGGGACAATTGGGACTGCTCGGAGCCGCCATTATCGGAGCCATGGTTGTACTCATTAAAGTATGGTTACCGATTATCTATGACGGATTCAACTTAGCCGGAAAAGACAAAGAAGTTCCCAAAAGCGTTGAAGACGGAGGATGGATCAAATGGATATTGATCGGAGCCATTGTATTCATTGTATTAGCCGCCTCCGGTTATTTATTCGGAGTGAACCCGTTGGATCCGAATGCGTGGATTTCAATCGAAACTGCCGGACAAATCTTACAATACTTCATGGTAGCTGTAACATTAATCGTAGTAGCTGTTCCCGAAGGACTTCCTATGAGTGTGACCCTCAGTTTGGCTTTGAGTATGCGCCGGATGTTGAAAACCAATAACCTGGTACGTAAAATGCATGCCTGCGAAACAATGGGAGCAACAACAGTGATATGTACGGACAAAACCGGAACTCTTACTAAAAATCAAATGCAGGTTTATCAGACCAATTTTTATGGATTGAAAAACCAGGAAATAAAAGACGATGAAATCAGCAATTTGATTACAGAGGGAATATCTGCCAACTCAACAGCTTACCTGGATTTTTCAGATCCCGCTAAAGTAAAATCATTGGGAAATCCGACAGAAGCCGCCTTGTTGCTTTGGTTAAAGAATAACAACGTTAACTATCTGGATTTACGCGAAGATGTTAGAGTAGTTGATCAGCTGACATTTACCACCGAACGTAAGTATATGGCTACATTGGTCGACTCACCATTGTTGAATAAACGAATCCTGTATATAAAAGGAGCGCCTGAAATCGTTTTCTCCAAATGTCAACAAATCTGTACTGAAGAAGGATTACAAAATGCCGATGGATTCAAAGCCAAAGTCGACGAACAATTACTTCAATACCAGAATCAGGCGATGCGTACACTCGGTTTTGCATACAAAGAAATTGATAAAAACGAAAAAGTTGAAATTAAAGATTTAGTTGATCAACACCAACTGATATTTTTAGGCATAGCAGCCATATCCGATCCTGTGCGTGAGGACGTTCCGGATGCTGTCCGCAAATGTTTGAATGCAGGAATCAAGGTAAAAATAGTAACCGGAGATACTCCGGGAACAGCTAAAGAAATCGGCCGGCAAATCGGAATCTGGAAAGAATCGGATACCGATGAAAACATCATCATAGGAACTGAATTTGAAACCCTGTCGGATGAAGAAGCTTTGAAACGTGTTCAAAAGCTGAAAATCATGTGTCGTGCCCGTCCGACCGACAAACAGCGTTTGGTGCAATTACTGCAAAAAAACAACGAAGTAGTTGCTGTTACCGGTGATGGAACCAACGATGCACCTGCATTGAACTTCGCACAGGTAGGACTTTCCATGGGTTCCGGAACTTCGGTAGCCAAAGAAGCCAGTGACATCACTCTGTTGGATGACTCTTTCAATAGTATTGCAACTGCAGTAATGTGGGGACGTTCGTTGTATAAAAATATCCAACGTTTCATTCTTTTCCAATTGACGATCAATGTTGCGGCTTTGGTCATCGTGTTTTTAGGTTCAATCTTCGGACATGAACTTCCTTTGACCGTAACCCAAATGCTTTGGGTGAACCTGATCATGGATACATTCGCAGCCGGAGCATTGGCCTCTCTTCCGCCTGAAGAAAACGTGATGAAAAGTAAACCGAGAAAAAACAGTGATTTTATTATTTCCAAGAAAATGCGTGGAAATATATTGTTTGTCGGACTTACTTTCGTTGCTCTGTTAATGGGAATGATGTACGCATTCAATAATCCTGAGTGTTTGAATTATATATTCTCTCATGTAGAAGAAAGTCACCGGGTGGCATATTCGCTCTCTTACTTCTTCACATTCTTTGTGATGCTGCAATTCTGGAATATGTTCAATGCCAAAGCTTTTGAAACCGGGAAATCAGCATTTCATAGGATCAGACAAAGTATGGGATTCATATTGGTTGCCATCATTATTGTAATCGGACAATTCCTGATTGTTGAATTCGGAGGAGACGTATTCCGTACAGTTCCGCTTCAGGGAAGAGATTGGTTGGCCATCATTGGAGCCACATCATTTGTATTGTGGATTGGAGAATTGGTCAGGGCATTTAAAAGATAAAAATCTATAATTGAAAAATGGAAAGTGGAAAATTGAAAATGATTTTGTGTATAAGTCTCATTTTCAATTTTCCACTTTCCATTTTTCAATTATATCAAGAGTTTCAACGCAGAGCGGCCCCCTAATGGCCTCTCCCAGGCACTCCGCAACTCTGGTTTGTGTTAAAAGGAATAAAAAGAACCTTTGCGGGTGTGGAATTGTCTGCGTTGACGTGCCCTTGTATCCGTTTCACAACGAAAATGTTTGTTTTTTTTGTTCCCGTCATTCAAATCAATGAATGACAGGAGGTATTAATCATCATTTGTTGTTGACAAGACTAATGATTTCCTTAGTTATGTTCCTTTTCGGATTCAGATAAGCCAGTGCCGGCTGCATCTGTTCCAAATAAAGAACCATATCTATCTTGTTTTTCTCACAATAACTTTTGATCACAACATCTACTTTGTTCAATATGGGACGAACATCCTGTTCATATAGAAAACGAACCATATTGTCGTAGCTCTTAGCTTTGCTCTGCAAAGCTTGATCTTCTGCCAATAATATATTGAATCTCAATGTATCTGCCGGGCTCATCCGTTGTTTGATTTGTTCCGGAGATTCATTTTTGAACGAGCCATTATCGCTGATAAGCTTTGCATACTTTTCTTCCAGTCCTTTTTGAAGCTGCTGCAATTCTTCTGTATATTTTTTTGAAATACTATCAATAGAACTTACTTTTTGTATATAACCCGGTGTACTCAGAAGTACACTGTCACGACTCAAACATGCCAAAAATTGAGCATTTGCATTTGATAAAAGAAAACAAAAAAGAAAAAATAAAATAGTCCTTTTCATATTTATTATTGACATACAGACTAGTAAACAAGTGAAAAAACTTGTTTACTAGCTTATTGTTTTTTTAGTGAAGATCTACCCAAGCTGTATTTGTACGAACTTGTAATTTATTGGTTGTACTGTTGTAACGGATAGTACCGGCAGAGGCTGTATCTCCGCTGTTTCCAACTTTGACGGAACCGGCAACTTCCAGTCGAGAACCAGTAGCTACTATGGTTGTTGTTCCTCCAACTTTTAATGAACCTTCTAAATAATTTGCTTTTGATCCTCCACGAATAAAAACACCATACCTGTTGGTGACTGTAGTTCCTGATCCTAAAGGGTTTTCAGCATAAAAATCATACATGTTGGTAATTGTACCAGCAGCATCAGTAACAGGTCTAACTTTAATTCCATAAGCATTGGTTGTGGTTCCTGTAGCTGTAGTCCCAAAATGACCATAGGGAGCATCTACAGATGCTAGTTCTGCAAGAGTTCCAGTTCCTTTGCTACGAGAAGTTTGAGCACGAATTCCAATTAAATATCCTGTATTTGTAACTCCTGAAACTATTTCTTGATCTGCAACAGTGCTATTCCCAATTTGATATGTTGTACCTGTTGTAGAGACTGTCCCTGTATAAGCAGTAGCTGAATTACCAAAAATAGTTATTTGTGCTCCTGAAGAAATAGAAGTAGGCGAACCCCCTATGGTTAATTTTCCTGCAAAATAATTCATTTTGTCAACTCCATTAATGTACACTCCATATTTATTGGTAACTGTAGCTCCGGAACCTAAAGGATTTGAAGCATAAAAATCAAACATATTAATAATTGTACCAGCTTCAGTAACAGGTCTAACTTTAACTCCAAATGCAGCATTAGTTATTCCTCCACTCATTTCTGTACCAAGATGTCCATAAGGGGCATCGATGGACATCAGTTCTGCAAGTGTTCCTTTATCACTAGCATATCGTCGATCTGCTTGAGCTCTCATTGATATTAAATACCCTGTGTTTGTAATTCCTGTTGCCACACTTTGTGTCGCACATGTTGATGTTCCTATATGATAAGTATAGCCAGTAGTGGTTACTGGGAATATTGAACTTACATAAACTCCACTACCATTTTGATTAGCAACTGCAAGTTTTGCTCCACTAGCGTTGGTCCCTATTCCTACATTACCTGTACGCATGATAGCACTTGTTTTGTTACTTCCAGCATCTGTAGTTGATCCTGACATATACCATTCAGTAGATGCAGGTGCTTTATATGTAACATATTTTGTTCCGTCATAATTCCAATTACTGGCATCTGTACCAAAATATAAGTAGCTGGTTTTCGCTTTTAAAGAATTGTCATTAGTAAAAGAAGGATTAACTATTGTTTTTCCGCTTTCATCTTCAATATAATATGACACATCATCGAATTCTGTAGCACTATTGGGATCTGTTCCATTTACCCATACCATAAAAGTGGGATCAACGGTTTCAGTATATTCCTGAATGCGTGTCCATTTTGAACCATCATTATAATATTGTCCCGGAGCAACAGCTGTAGTTCCTGTTCCTGCTGTAGCCGTATTATACACCGTCATCCCTGCCACATGTGCAGTAAGTGGTGCAGCTGCAGTTACAGAAGTCAGTGCCACTCTAGGCAATAACAAACCTTTATTTGTTGTCTGTAAATCCAGTACAGCCGAAGCATTAGGCGCATTCTGGCTCCCTATTGTCACCTGTGCATTCATTTTTATTGTCGTCAGAAATAGAACGACACAGATTGAAATTAAAATTTTCGTTGTTTTCATCTATTTTTAAGTTATAAGTTATACGTTTTATGTTTTATATGATGGATTTTTTAATTTTTAGTTTTTTTCCGTGCACCGTGCACCGCTAACCGTGCACCGGCGAGCGCAGCGAGCAGCAGCAGTCCTTCGCCAAGCGGAACCTGCTCCGATTCATCGATTCCCGGTCCAGGCGGCAGGTCAGGCTTAGCCCTGAGGATGGAGGGGCTGTATTCTGTGGTGGAAGCGGACTTGTTCTCTTCCTGGTTCTTGTACAATCCTTCAGCATGCAGGCTGCAAGTCAGGATGGTGAGCAAGAAAATATATATTGTTTTTTTCATTGATTGATTATCTTAGCTGTTTTATTTGTATTTCCTGTTACTTTTATAATTAAAGCTCCTGTTGTTTGCAATTCCCCTGTGAAATCAGAACTTTGTGCTGTTGCAGAAAGCACCATTCTTCCCGTCACATCAAACACCTGGATTTTATCTCCCTGTTGGATATTCTTGACAAACAATTGATGGTTGCTGGCATAGATAATTGTGTTGCCAGTTTCAGCGTTATCAATTGAAGTCGGCATCCGGTTCAATTCCAGAGTGAAGCGGTCTGTTGTATTGAGCTCATTTGCAGGGAAAGTGTAGGTGTTTGTCAGAAGATTTGTCCGTTCTCCTGTTTCCTTGTCAAAGAGGATGATGGATTGATAGAAACCATTGTAACTTTCGTCCAGGGAAATAGTGTAGTTATCATCTTCACCTGTTTTTACTCCCAGGGTAATTTCACGGTATTCTTTTTTGGGAAGCATCTCGATGCAAAGTTCATCACCTTCTAACATGCTCCAAAGCTGGGGAGTTTCTTTATCGGGGGAGAAAAGCTTGGGAGCATCTTTTGCATAATCCAGATTTTCCGCATAGCCGTCACCCGTCACAAAGCGGAGCTGGTCATTGTATTCAGAACCATTGATCCAAAGGCTGATGATATCAAATTCATTCTCTTCTTCAGAACGCAAGTTGGCTGATTGAGTACTGGTAGTTACTCCTGCTACATTATAAGCAATGGTTTTACCACTTGCTGCTTCATGTGTAAAAAAGGAAATATAAGGAGGCATCGTGGTGGAACCTGTCAGTCCGGTGGGAACTTCCACATAATCCTTAGCCGTTTTATTGTAATAATACAAGACACCACTATAATTGGTACCGATATTGGCTTTGTTCATCAAATAATTAGATGTGACAAGTCCACCGATGAAATTCCATCCCCAACTAAAAGCAGTGGTGTAGGAACCCTGCAGGTTGTCGTAAGACAAATTAATTGTTTTGTCGGCTGCGACTGTTGAAAACAGGTTGCTGATATCTGAAGCCGGAAAGATCACTTCACGGTTGGCGATATCTTCATCCA
>JAVBLQ010000014.1:0-39604 GCA_031553435.1 Bacteroidales bacterium
AAATAATTATCTGTAATCAATTTAATCTGTGTAACGGAATCAGTCGGAATAAGACCTCCGCTACCTTTTGTCAGTTTCCAGATTCCTCGGAGATCAATTGCAGATGTGGTAGGCCGGTGAGTAGTACAGGAAAAGAAAAAAACCATTGTAAAGACCATGATCACTACAGATAACCCTTACATTAATGCTTAAATTTACAAATTGTAACCAATGTGAATGTTTTGGGTGCACGGTACGCGGTACACGGTGCACGAATTGCTTACGCCTGATAATGCACTGCGTCTGATAAACCGCCCGTGCACCGTGCACCGCGTACCGTGCACCCAAAAATATTCGTATTGATTTCATTATGAATATTTAAACAGTTTTTTTCTAAAGATTTACCACAAATAGGAATATGCGTCTCCCAGGAAGTCTTTTATTCTTTTTAAAGCTTTGGTAATCTGAGCCTCAACAGTTTTTACGGAAATATTTAATTTATTGGCAATTTCCTGGTTTGATAAGTTTTCGTTCCGGCTAAGCTGAAAAACCTCCTTGCACTTTTCAGGTAATGCAAAAACGGCTTCCTGAATGAGCCGGTATAATTCTTCGTCTTCAAGAGACGTAGCATTTGTTTCAAGCGCGTCTGAGTCAATTTCATTGATTGAAACATTCTTTTTTTCCTGACGCAATACATTGAAAGCTTTATTTCGCGCAGATTGAAATAAATAGGCTTTAAAGGAAAGTTGGATTTGCAGATTGTCTCTGTTTTCCCAAATATAGACAAAAATATCAAGAACTAATTCTTCTATAATTTCCTTCTCAGAAAGATATAGATGCACAAACCGGCATAAGGGCGTAAAATACGCTTCAAATAAATATCTGAAAGCCTGTTCGCTCCCTTCCCTGATTTGTTTTAGTAATAATATGTCGTCAATTTTTTCTTTCACAAATGATGAAATTTGACACAAACTTACATATAAAAATTAGATTATACCGGATGAGAAAAACAATTAAGATTTGGAACAATCGCCTCAATGCCAAATTTTATAAGAAATAAAATATTATACTGATTTCATTTTGAAAATTTAAATAGTCTTTTAGTTTTTATCTTCCAACTGTTCATTTTCAATTCTCAATTATAAATTGTACTTTTGTGCCTCATTGTTAATGTTGAAACGAATTCTGAAGCGTATTTAACTTATTAAAAATCATGTTTGAAAATTTAAGTGATAGATTAGACCGCTCATTTAAGCTATTAAAAGGTGAAGGTAAAATTACCGAAATCAATGTGGCGGAAACTTTGAAAGATGTACGTAAAGCATTATTGGATGCTGACGTTAACTATAAAGTCGCCAAACAATTCACTGACACGGTTAAAGAAAAAGCCTTAGGTCAAAATGTACTTACAGCCGTCAAACCCGGACAGTTGATGGTTAAAATCGTACACGATGAATTGGCTGAACTGATGGGCGGAGAAACCTCTGAGGTTAATATCAAGGGCTCACCTGCAATCATTTTGATGTCGGGCTTGCAAGGTTCCGGAAAGACAACCTTTTCCGGGAAATTGGCTAAAATGCTTAAGTCCAAAAAAGGAAAAAATCCTTTGTTGGTTGCTGCCGACGTTTATCGCCCGGCTGCAATTGAACAATTAAAAATACTGGGATCCCAGATCGAAATTCCCGTATATTCGGAAGAAGAAAATAAAAATCCGGTTCACATTGCTCAAAACGCCATTCAACATGCTAAGAAAAATGGTAATGATCTGGTAATCATAGATACCGCCGGTCGTTTGGCTGTCGATGAGGAAATGATGAAAGAGATCGCCGCTATCAAAGCAGCTGTCAATCCGCAGGAAATTCTTTTTGTGGTCGATTCTATGACCGGCCAGGATGCTGTAAACACTGCCAAAGAGTTTAATGACCGTTTGGATTTCAACGGAGTTGTGCTCACTAAATTAGATGGCGATACCCGTGGTGGAGCGGCTCTTTCTATCCGTACCGTTGTCAACAAACCCATTAAATTTGTCGGTACCGGCGAGAAAATGGATGCGATAGATGTTTTCCATCCGCAACGTATGGCCGACCGTATTTTGGGAATGGGTGATATCGTTTCTCTTGTTGAACGCGCTCAGGAACAATATGATGAAGAAGAGGCACGCCGTCTTCAAAAGAAAATTGCTAAAAATCAATTTGACTTCAATGATTTTCTCTCCCAGATACATCAGATAAAAAAGATGGGGAATATCAAAGAGTTGGCATCCATGATTCCCGGTGTAGGAAAAGCCATGAAAGATATTGATATCGATGAAAATGCTTTTAAAAATATTGAAGCCATCATTTACTCGATGACTCCTACAGAACGCACAAATCCTGCTATTCTGAACGGAAGTCGCCGGGGGCGCATTGCTAAAGGAAGCGGTACTTCATTACAAGAAGTGAATAAGCTCTTGAAACAATTCGAAGAAACCCGCAAAATGATGAAAATGGTCACCTCGGCTAAAATGCCGGGAAAGAAAGGATTCAGGTAATGGTTACGGGTTACAAGTTACGGGTTACAGCTAATATTCCCGTAACCTGTAACCTGTAACCTGTAACCCGTAACTTGTAACCCGGAACATTTATACCACATGAAAAAACATATCATCCCCTTTTTCTTTTTTTTAATCCTATTTTGCCAGCAATCAGCTTTGGCAGTTTATGATCCGCTATATCCTTTTCATCCTGTATCCAATTTAACATTTACCTCGTCTAATCTTCCGGTTGTGATCATAAATCTGAGTCAACGAATGGAAGATAAATCGGCAGATGCGCGGATTGCAGCCACCATGAAAATCATATGGCATAAAGACGGCAACCGGAATTATGTAACAGATACTGATGCTTTTGATTATAATGGAAGTATCGGAATCAAGTACCGGGGAAATAGTTCATATTACAATTCTGAGAAAAAGCCTTTTGCCATACAAACATGGAATAGTTCCGGGAAAAAAGAAAAAGCATCCATACTGGGTATGCCCAAAGATGATGATTGGGCTTTACTTGCCCCATTCAATGACAAGAGTATGATCCGCGATATACTTACTTATGAGTTGATGCGAGGTACTCTGGAATATGTGCCGACCGGTAAATACTGCGAATTGATTTTGAACGGAGTTTATCAGGGCGTATATATTATGGCTGCCCGGGTAAAACAGGGTGACAACCGGATTAATATTAAAAAACCAACTGCGGATTCAGGAGACGGACTGACAGGAGGCTATCATCTGGAAATTGACAGAAATGACAGTCCCGGTTTCTGGGGCGCCGTAAAACCTAAAGACTTGTATGAAAAAGACAATGGAAATCTTATTTATTACCAATATAAATATCCCGATGAAGAAGATTTAACTGCTGCTCAAAAAAATTATATCCAGACAAAAATCAAGAATATGGAGTATGCTTTTTCCGGAACCTATTTCAAGTCTCCGGTTACAGGTTACAGAGCATTTGTCGATACTCTTTCTTTGATGGATTTTTTTATTGCTCAGGAATTGACTAAAAATGTGGATGGTTACCGTTTAAGTACTCCTTTATATAAAGATGTCGACAGTAAAAATCCACGTTTCAAGTTTTCCATATGGGATTTTAATATATCCATGGGAAATGCTGATTATTACAGCGGATGGGGATATGAAGGCTGGGCGTATAATATGAACCGGTTTTCAGATAATAATATGGCTCCCTGGATGTTTAAAAGAGTACTTCAGGATGAAGTTTTCTATTCCGGGCTTAAAGACAGATGGGGAAAACACAGGGAAAACCGTCTTTCAGATGAGAATATAGTTCATATCATCGACTCCTTGGCTAATGTCGTACAAGAGGCACAGGTTCGGAATTTTACGGTTTGGAATCGTTTTAGTTCTTATGTCTGGCCCAATTACTATATTGCTTCTTCATGGAATGATGAAGTTTCTTATTTGAAAAAATGGATTCAATTGCGAACAGAATGGGTTGATTCTCAATGGAAAACGGTTAATCCAAATTTAGTTGCCAATGGAAGTTTTGAAGGTTCCGGCAAAAGAGGAATCTGGAACGATGTATGGGTTTCCGATTGGACTACATGGGGAAATAATGCCGGACTTTCTACAACTGAAGTTTTTCAGGGTAACTATTCCATGTCATTAAGAGATAATTGCGGTATTTATCAGGTAATCGGAGAATTGACTCCGGGGAAATATACACTCAAAGCTCAGGTTAATGCACAAGGAAGTCCTGACGGATACATGTACGTCAAATATCATCAGAAAAAAGATGGTACTGATGAGATTAAGATCAAAGTGCAAAACGAAACTTCTTATCATTTGATTGAAATTAAAGATATTCAGGTTCAAAATACATTTGTTGAAGTAGGTTTCGGAGCTGTTTATAAAAATAGCAGTACAAGAATGAGAATTGATAATGTGGAATTTTTCCGGCAAGATATCCCCAACAGTATCAAGGAAAATAAGATGGAAACATTTACGGTCTTAACTAATCCGCAGACAAAAGGATTGGAACTCCATTTAAATGCTCCCGCAAGAAATTTGAATGTGGAAATTTTCAATGTTTCGGGAGTAAAGATATACTCCCGGATATACAATGAAACAATGAAAATTAACATCGAAAATATTTTCACTGTTAAAGGCGTTTATGTTGTTCGTGCGGGGAATGTATCGAAGAAAATTTTATTTTGATAATTTTATCCAATTCAAATCAAAACCGCCGTTATCGATGTATAAACGAATGACATTATTTCCTTTTTTGAGAGAGATATTGTTAATTGTTGATGTTTGCCATTTTCCGGCATCAGATGATACGGTTATCGTTTCTTTTTGAGGAAGATTGTTGATTATAAAATGTAATCTTCCGGTTGTGCCGGAAGAATCGGAAGAGGATGTCCTGACGGAAATTGTATATTTCCCTGCTTCTTCGACATCGACTGTGTATTGCAGCCATTCTCCTGCTTTTGTATCACTCACACAATGTCCGTTGTTTTCCGGATCCAGGCATTTGATAATATCGACGCCATCGTTCCGGTATTGATAACCGCTGTTGCCTGTTGTATGGATATTGTTTGAAACGCGGTAATTGGCTGAATCCGTATCGTGATAAGCCACCCCACTTCTACCTAAATCATAATCGGAAGCAAATATTGTAAGTGCTTTGTTTTTTGACAATGTGCGATTTATGAAGGGGATGGCTGTATCTGAGGAAACTTGCCGGAATAGGGCATCTGTAAAATCTTTATGAAAGATAGTATTTTTGATATTATAATTTTCCGTAGTTTTCATCAATGTTTGAAAAGCTTCTTCCGGACTTGGTTTTTCGCCTTTACCCTTCCAGTAATCCAGTAGTGTCTTATAATTTTCATCTGTTTTGATTTCCATCGGGCAGTTTAGTCCCATTTTTTTATAAGTCCACCAAGCCCAGCCGATACTGTTTTTTTCCAATAAACGGATCGCATCATTGTGCCATACATTGGAGTTTTCTCCTGATTCACTCATCCATAAGGGAGCATTCAGCGTGTCACGGTTTGTTAAAGCATGGGCAATGGAGTTTTCGTCATTATAATTCCAGTATTTATGGAAACTGACCACCATGTTATTGTCCCAAAGAGGGAAAATACCGTTGTAGTTGTTCCCCCAACCGTTGCCGGAGATGACTATGATATGATTTTTATCCACCTCGCGAATGGCTTTGGTTATATCTATCATTAATTGGCGAAGAGGAGCATTATCTTTCTCGTTCAAACCGTTTTTATCTTCCGGGTCCTGAAATCCGTAATTAGGTTCGTTGATAATATCATATGCGCCGATCCATTCTTCGTTGACGTAGTGTTCTGCCAGTTTTTTCCATAAAGCGATCATCTTTTGCTTGTTGGCTTCACTTTGCCAGAGCTTGATTTCGTCGGCATCGGAAATGGCTATATCATTTCCTTGTCCGCCGGGAGCGGCATGAAGGTCTAATATTAAATATATCTGATTCGCTTTGCACCAACTCAACAAACTGTCTGTCAATGCAAAACCTTTTTCCAACCAGGTATTCCGGCCTTCAACAGGTTCTTTCGAGACCGGTAATGTAAACAAATTGTAATGCATCGGCAGTCGGATGGAATTAAATCCGCAGGAGGCCAAAAAATCAACATCTTCCCTGGTCACGCCATTTTGAAGCCATGCGTCGTAAAAAGTCTGTGTTTTTTCTTCTCCGATCAGATCGATTATTCTGGCTTTGATATCCTGTTGATTTTTTGCAATTCCTGACAGATTGAGCATGTAGGGTTCCTGCAACATCCAGCCTCCCACGCCAATACCTCTTAAAATCACCTCTTCCCTGTTGTTCACTATCTTTTTGCCTTGGGTTCGTAAAAAACCCTGAGATTGAACATTCCCTGTTAGAGAAGAGGTGATGAGGATGCCGATTAATATTGTTTTTATGAAAATATGTGTATTTATCATTATTGTAAGTTTATTAGTGACGAAGTGACGGGTGACAAACTAAATCGTCACTTTTTTATTTTTTTGAAATCATTTTTTGTGATGATTGATAAATAATTTTTCCATCCCGTTCTACCTGCATGATATTCTGATAAATTCCTGCAGGAAGTATATTCTGATAATTAAAAGAATTAATACCGGAGTTTAGGTTATTTACAATTTTTTCGTCTGCAAGTCTTCCGGTCGCATCAAAAATGCTGAATGTTATTTTGTCTGCACTTTCATTCAATGTAAAATGAAAATTCGCATTGGAAATAACGGGGTTCGGATAAATTCCATTGAAAAAGAATGATGAATCTGCGGAATAATCTTTGATTGCTGTTGGCCCCAGATATTCGAATTGCAGGTAACTCACGTTGAAGCCGGCGTTTATATACATTTGAATGACATTTGTTCCGGATGGCATATCTATTTCTCCCAATACTTTGGTTTTGAAAGTGTTCCACGCATTGGTATTTTCAAGAGCAATATTCTGCAAGGCAGGATTTTCATTCAGTTTGATTGTAATATTTCCTGTTCCGGAAACGGCATAACGTATGCTCACTCTGTATTTTCCTGCATTGGATGCATTGACAGTATAATTCATCCATTCTCCCTGATTTGTCCAGCCGACATTGAAACCGTTACTGCCTGCATCATTGCATGATTCCATATCTACGGCATCATTTCGTCCGACCCAACCATCATTATAGGCTCCGGCTGAAGATGATTCACGGGACAAAATTCCGGTTTCGTTATAAGCAAATCCGTTTCTTCCCAAATCATATTCCGTTGCATAGATTTTTCCGGGAATAATGTTGTCACCATAAGGTTTCGTATCATTATTATAGAGTTGTTGATTCATTGCGTAGACCACATCTTTATTGACTTTTGCATTTTCCAGTTTAGTATTTTCAGCCAAAGCCATCAGGGTGTTTTTAACAGTAGTGGCGTCTAAACCTAACGAGGCGCTATTGTCGGTGGCTGATTGCAGATAACTTAAAATTTTATCCCAACCTGCCGGACGGGGAATGCTGACGGTTCCCGAAATATTGCTGACTTTCTTGTATGCCCACCAAGCCCAGCCCACATGGTTGTTTTCAAGTAATTCAATGGAGTTGGTGAACCAGGTGTTGGAGTTTTCGCCGCTTTCGCCCATCCAGATGGGTACATTGTTGGAATCTCTCAGGTCAAGCATGTATTGGATATCTGCCTTACTGTTGTTGCACCAATAGCGATGGAAACTATATGCTATATTGTTATCCCAGGCGGGAGTTAATCCGGCATGATCATTGGCATAACCGTTTCCTTCAATGAAAAGCATATGTTTTGTATCGACTTCACGGATGGCTGTTGTGATGCGTTGATACAGACTCCGTATCTCGGAAGATAATCCTCGGGAAGGATAATACATGATTTCATTGATCAGGTCATATCCTCCGATCCATTTTTCGTTGGCGTAACGACGGGCGACTTCTTTCCAAAGCGTAATCAATTTGGTTTGGTGTTGAGTTGCCGTACCATTGCTGTCTCCATCCCACAATCCGGGAGCGTATTGATCGGAGATCGCTTTATCAGTGCTTTGTCCGCCGGGAACGGCATGCATATCCAGGATCAGATATACTTCGTATTTTTTACACCATTCCAATAATTCATTGATCATGGTAAAACCTTTTTCTATGAAATTATTATTGTTGGCGTTTGTTTCAATAAATAAATTATAGTGCATCGGAAGGCGAATGGAATTGAATCCGCTTTCTTTGATGAGTTTGACGTCTGCCTCGGTAATATAATTTTTGCGATATTCGTCCATAAAAGCATTCACATTGTCCCAACCGGTTAAAGTTGCCAATGAAGACAAAATGGCTTGTTGCGTATCGCTTTTCCTGGTTTGTGCATTGTTGATTCCCCACATGTAAGGTTCGACCAACATATAATTTCCCAGTCCGATTCCTCGTAGTTGGACTTTGTCGCCATTGCCGTCGATGATCCAGCGACCGAAAGCATGCAGGCAATCGTTGTTTGAATGATCGACCAAATCGCCCAGATAATCGATTTCATCTGCCGGATTGATTAAAATAGCCTGGTTTGCACTTAGAATGACTAAAGTTGTTTTACCGGTAATATTTTTTGTTTGATTGATGGAAAAAGAAAAATCTTCATTTATTCCATATTTTTCAAATAAATATTGTGGAGTGGTTGCTGTTCCGATGGCCGGACTCCAACTGTATGTGTTGTTGGGAGTAGCTTTAAAAGTATATGAATAAATCCATTCGTAAGTGTTTTGAGTAAGGGTTGCGTTAGTGAAAGGAGGGTTGAAAAAATTCCATCCGTTATAGGAATTGGTAATTACTTCGTATGGATTTGTCTGGTTTGGTATTTTTGAGAATACACTGCTTCCGGTAACTTCGCCTTTGGTTTTATCAATTACCTTGAGTGTAATGTCGAATGTAAATGTTATTTTTTTTGTAATATTTCCATCTTTATCGGCTAATGCAATATATTCAGGAGTGAAAATAATCATGGTTTCACCGGAAATAGCTCCTGCTGAGGAGACGAAAAAGTCTACATTTTTTCCTTTATCCCGGAGTCCGTAATTAGAAGTAATTTCCGTAGCTGCGCCACCGGGAGTTCCAACATTGGGGTTCCATGAAAATTTGCCGCCTTTCTGAGCATTGAATGTGTATGACCAGGTCCATTCGGTTGCTGTTTTGACCAGACTTCCACCGGTATAACCCTCAAAAAAATTGGAATACCAACTTCCTGAATTTTTATATTCAACATAGGAAGGATCCCACATGGCTACCCATGAAAATACTTTTTTATCTCCTTCGGAAAATAAGCCTTTGGTTTTGTCAACAACTTTCAGGGTAACAGGAACGGTTTGTGCGTTGGAATAAAAGATTATTCCCAATATAAATAATAATATGGTAAAGATTTTTCTCATGGTAATATTTAATGTGTTAATGTGAATAATATGCCAATGTGCCAATTGTACATTCATTGGCATATCGGCATATTAAATTATTGACAAATTATTCTTCTAATGCAAAAGAGCTTTCGAGCGTGGCTTTACTGTCGCCACCTACCCAGACTTTGAATTGACCGGGTTCGGCAACTCTTTTCATATCGATATTGTAAAATGCCAGATCATCTGATTTGATAGAGAGTACAACATCTTGTGATTCTCCGGCTTTGAGCGTTACGCGTTTGAATCCTTTCAACTCTCTTACCGGACGAGCTAAAGAGGCGGCCACATCCTGAACATATAGTTGAACGACTTCTGTCGCGTCGTAGCTTCCTGTATTTTTGAGAGTTATGGTAACATCTAAAGTATCTCCTTGTTTGATAGTTTCTTTATTCAAACGGATATTGGAATAATCGAATTGAGTGTAACTTAAACCGAATCCAAAGGGGAACAAGGGATCGAATCCTGCATCCAGATAATAAGATGTATTGCCCAAAGATGTTTGTCCGGCTTCGAGTGGTATATTGTCGATCAATGTTTCTGTGCCTCTGGATGGACGACCTGTATTGTTATGATTATAATACACAGGTATTTGACCAACTTCTTTCGGGAATGTCATCGGCAATTTTCCGCTCGGAACAACTTTTCCGAAGAGTAGATCGGCAATGGCTGGTCCTCCCATAGTTCCGGGATGGAAAGCATAAAGCATAGCGTCGGAAATATTCAACTCATCCTGGATGGTCAACGGACGACCGGCCATGACAATCACAACTAAGGGTTTGCCTGTTTTTTTCAATTCGGAAATCAGGTCTTTCTGAGCGCCTTTCAAGTTCAAATCAGCCAGCGAATGTGCTTCTCCGGAAAGGATGGATTCTTCTCCGACAATGGCAACGACCGCATCTGCCGAACGTGCTGCACTTAATGCTTTTCCAAAGTTCGATTTATTTTTGTCACGACTGAATTCCAATCCTTTTTCAAAAACAACTTTTATTTTGTCGTTATACATTGCTTTCAAAGCGGCAACCGGAGTGATGGTGTGATCTTTTTCTCCATCAAATATCCATGTGCCTAACTGGTCGTGAGGAGCATCGGCCATCGGCCCGACAACAGCGAGGGTTTTGATTTTTTCTCCAAAAGGAAGAACTCCATTGTTTTTCAATAAAACAACTGATTGTTCTGCAGCCGTTTTTGCTTTTTCCAGATTATCTTCCGTATAAAAAGTAGACAGACTATCTGTTTTTACATAAGGATTTTCAAAAAGTCCGAGACGGATTTTAATTCTCAGAATATTGCGAACAGCTTCATCGATTGTTTTTTCCGAAACTTTACCTTCTTTGATTAACTCTGGTAAGTATTTAATATACGACATTGTCACCATTTCCATGTCAACACCTGCATTGGTAGCTTTCATGGCTGCTTCTTTGTCATCAGCACAGAATCCGTGAGGAATCATTTCTGTTACAGAAGCCCAATCGGATACGACAAAACCGTCGAATTTCCATTCGTCGCGCAAAACATTTCTGAGCAAATAAGTATTGCCGGTTCCGGGAATGCCGTCGTTATCATTGAAAGATGTCATTAAAGTGGCTGCACCGGCATCTACGGCAGCTTTGAAAGGTCTGAGATAGACATTTCGCATCAAATGTTCCGGAATACTGGTACTGTTGTAATCGCGTCCGCCTTCGGCAGCGCCATAAGCAACAAAGTGTTTGATACAGGCGGCAATAGATGTATTGTCCGAAAGTTTATTTCCCTGATAACCTTTGACCATCGCAGATCCTAAAACTTCACCTAAATATGGATCTTCGCCAAATCCTTCAGCCAAACGTCCCCAACGCGGATCTCGGGAGATGTCGAGCATCGGAGCAAATGTCCATGTCACTCCCACAGAGCGTGCTTCGGCAGCCGAAACTGCTGCGCCTTGCTCAACAATTTCAGGGTTGAAAGTGGCGGCCTGTCCGATGGGAATCGGGAAAATTGTCTTAAATCCGTGTATTACATCACGGCCAATAATCAATGGAATCCCCAACCGGCTTTGTTCCATGGCAACTTTTTGCAACTCATTGATTGTTCCCGGATCTACTATATTCAGCAGAGATCCGATTTTCCCTGACTTTATATTTTCTGTTAAATCGGCTTTATGATCCTGAGAATAACTCAACTGGTTCATCTGACCGATTTTTTCCTCCAAAGTCATTTTGGACAGCAATTCCTCAACTTTCTTTTCTTCACCGGCATTTTTTTCTTTTGAAGTACTTGAAGATTGATTACATGCGAAAAGAAAACAGGAAATAATAAGGCTGAATGCTGTGATGATTTTTAAATTCATGGTTAATATTTTAGAGAGTATTTTAAAATGTGACCAATATAAATATCCCGGCGAAAGGTCAAGGGCAAAAGGCTAAGGATAGTTTATATACAATTTCTATCGCCTTTTGCCCTGCGCCCTTTGCCTTTTGTCCTTTGTCCTTTTTAATTTATCTGGGAGTAGATGTTAAATAGTAATGCCAACTGATACCTCCGGGGAGGAATACGATGTGCATATCCGTATCAGTAATTGACACTATTTTATATTTACCGCTTGTCAATGAAGCAGGATTTACTCCATAAGCAGGAACAGCTCCTGTTAATACCAACCAATTTGTCTGGTTTTGGGTTTCGATTGACCAGGAAGCATTGGGTGACGGCGTATAATGTGTAGTGACGAAACTACCGGCCGGATCTCCGTCTGGGAACATTGAGGCTGTTGATTCATTCATATAAGATGCTCCTTTGTTACTCAAAATACATTTTTGCTGAGCATTCAAAACGAAAGTAAGATCATCGTCATATAAAGCGCCGGGCAGGCTGTATGGGCCCGGATTCCACCACTCATTACTGTTTGCATTTTCAGGACCGCAACCGATGTGGCCTGATTTGGATCCGTCGATCCGCCAGGTTTTACCCTGAGGCATATCACAACCACCTGTTAATTTTTTGAATAAATCATTCTGGCAGATTGCAGGATCCGTAGCTTCTACAGTAAATGGAATGCTAACGGATTCTGAGATACCGGCTTTGTTGTAAACCTGTACAGTCATATTATAAGTACCGGCCCAAGGCACATATTTGGCGAAAGATATGCCAGTATAACCAATTCCCAATTCAGGACATGAAAACATTCCCACACATTCGGGAGTTGTCAACGTAAACTGAAAATCATTAGTTTTTGAGGGAACAGTTGTGACATCTATTTTGATGTCATTTTTATTTACAATACTTCCCAAATCTTTGGCTGAATCTTCGTGCGGATCACAAGCCGAAAAGGTAAAGGCAATGATTGTCAGAGTTATTATTGAATTTATAATATTTTTCATAAGTCTCTTATTTTAATATGAATTTTGTTTTTTATACAAGATTATTCAATAAGGATTTTGTTTGAGAGTACCTCCAGCCTTATCTATTTCACTTGATGGAATCGGCAAATATTTTTTATTTGCAGTATATCCGCGAGCGCCTAATACCGATTCTGCTTTACCATAACGTACCAAGTCCCAGAAACGATGACCTTCGCCTACAAATTCCAAGCGGCGTTCCAAAAGAATATTATCCAGCGAAACGGTAAGAGCTGGAGCGCTTCCTTTGAAAGCGCGACTACGAACTTCGTCAAAATATTTTTGAGCATCAGTAGCGCTACCGTTTGTTCGGAGTGTAAGTTCGGCTGCATTCAATAATGTTTCTGCATAACGGAATATGCGGACATTGTTGTCATAGTTCATATCAGCACTACCATTTGAACTGATATTGCCACCTATGCGGGGCAAATATTTTCTCAGGAAATAACCGGTATCTTCGAATCTTGGAGTATAGGTTGCTCCTGTAGCCTGATTGTATTTTGCAAAATTCAAAATTCCAATATCTTTTCTTTGGTCATTATCAGAATACAAATCGTAAATTTCTTTTTGTACAGGTTCACCTCCCCAACCTCCTACAAAGTCAGGAGAATTTGTTAGTGCATTGATCCCGATTAGTTGAGGATATACGGTTCCGCCACAAGCAATAGCATTGTCCCATGATTTTTGTCCGTTTACACTGAAATTGTTGATGTCCCAGATAGTTTCAGTGCTCCATTCAGTGGCTTCTTCCCATAAATCGGCGAAGTTGTCGACTAATTTGTATTGTCCACTTCCAATAATTGTTTTCATATCTGTAAGGCATTCAGCATAACGGCTTTCATCTTTTTGATAAAGAACTACTTTAGTTCTCAACATCATAGCCATTGCCCGAGTGACTCGTCCGTATGTAGTTGTTGTTGCACGCATCGGAAGTGCGTTGCTTTTTATTACATCGTCCAGGTCTTGCATAATGAATGCATAAACTTCATCAGCCTGAATTTGAGGAACAAATGACACTGGATTTTCTGTATAATAAGGAATATTTCCCCACAATTTCCACAACCAGGAATAATAGAACGCACGAAGCGTTTTACCTTCTGCGATAATTTTTGCTTTTGCGGTTGCGTCGATTCCTGCAACTTCTTCGGTTTTATTAATGGCAATATTCGAACGGTTGATACCGGAATACATAACGACCCAGATATCTGAAAGTGTTTTTTCGGGTGTCGCTTTAAAATCCCACATCAAATGAAGAATATCAATATCTGAGTAGCCACTACCACCAATACGGATATCATCAGACATGGCATCACTCAAAAAAGGCAATCCGGAGAATTGTCCCCAGGCATAATCACACCATTTCAATGGATCGTAGGCTGCTACCAAGGCTTTTTGAACACTTTCTTCATCAACATAGTAATCACTTTCTGTGTCTTGTGTTGTTGGTTTTACTTCGAGAAATGAGTCACTGCATGAAGTCATGCATAAAATACTCACCAATCCGAATAAAAATATTATTTTTTTCATTATTTGTCGAATTTTAAATGTTAAAAACCAAGATTGAAGCCCACTGATATAGTTCTGGCTTGCGGATATATTCCCCTGTCAATACCCAAAGAAGTTCCTCCGGATGAAATTTCCGGATCAAAGCCACGATACTTGGTAAAAGTCAGCAGGTTTTCTCCTGCAATATACAAACGAAGTTTACTGATAAGCGCTTTTTTAGTAATGTTTACAGGCAATGTATATCCAAACTGAAGATTTTTCAAACGAACAAAAGATCCATCCTGAATATATAAATCGGAAGATAACCAGTTTCCATTACTATTTGCTTCGGAGATGCGAGGAACTGTGTTGGATGTTCCTTCTCCACACCACCTGTCAAGCATATATGCAGGTAAATTTACATAAGGTAAATCTGTACGTCTTGTTGCATCATATATATCATTTCCAACAGTGGAATATATCAGGGCGCTCAAGTCAAAACCTCTCCATTCCAAACCGATGTTAAGTCCGAATGTCCAGTCAGGAGTACCATTACCTATATCGGTTCTGTCATCATCATCAATTTTACCGTCGTTATTCATATCTACAAAACGAACATCTCCTGGTTTGGCATTGGGTTGGATCAATTGAGTAGCTCCTGTTTCCGGATCTGTCCATGTATAATTGCTGACTTCTGCTTCATTCTGAAAGATACCATTTGTTTTGCGTCCGTAGAAGTATGGGAAAGGATAACCGTTTTCACCGCGACTGATAGTACCGACATCTTTATAGCTGTCATAGTTGCTCCAACCTTCGGCGTTACCTAGTTTGATCAGTTCATTTTTCAAATATGTTGCATTAGCATTCAGATTAACCTTAAGATCGCTTACATTGAAGCGATAGCCTAAATCAAGTTCCACTCCGGAGTTTTTCATATCTCCAACATTTCCGATAGGTACATTATCTCCAACATATTGAGGTAATGGGACATTCATAAGCATTCCCGAAGTTTTTTTCTCGAACCAATCCATTGAGAGAGATAAAGCTCCACGTAGGAAACGAGCATCTACTCCGATGTTTGTCTGTATGGATTCTTCCCACTTCAGATACGGATTAGGTATTCCATTAGGTTTTACTCCGGTAGCAATTGTTTGATTCGTATCAATTCCAAAAGGATAATTATTGCCGGAATTAATCAAAGTTGTATATCTGAATGCCTCGATACTTTCGTTACCATTCTTACCCCAACTTGCGCGCAATTTCAAAACAGACAGCCAATCCTGAGTATTTTGCATAAATGCTTCGTTCGAAATATTCCAACCAAAAGAAACAGATGGGAATATAGCATATCTGTTTTCCGGACCAAAATTGGAAGAACCGTCACGACGAATGGTAAATTCTGCCATATAGCGTTCTGCATAATTATAACTTGCTCGCCCAAACAATGAAGAGATAGCATGATCCGGATTTTTACTCCCCCAACCATTTCTATCGGTTCTGATACCTTCGGCATAATCTATCCATGCTTTATCGGGATCAATTTTAGGTAAGTAATAATTTTCAGCTCCTATTCTTTCATACCAGTTTCTGCTGGCAGATTGACCAGCCAATAATGTAATTGAATGGCTTCCAAAAGTTTTATCATAAGTCAACACATTATCGATTTGCCAGGTAACGCCTCTGTTTTTTTCTGCTTTTACCCAAGAATGCGTAGAGTTATTGGTTTTTCCCAAGTAATATTCATATCCATAATAATTGTATCCCCAAAAAGCAAGATCTGCTCCAATTGTAGTCTTGAATTTAAGATTATCCCAGATTCCTAATTCCACCCAGGCATTGGTAACAAATTTATCTGTTGTGTTTTTTTGTCCGGGTAAAGTTAATTCGGCCAATGGGTTTACAATTTCATTGTAATCATCTCCGGCAATGGAATATACACGTCCATTGCCATCTCTTATCCAACGATCTTTGTCTACCACTTCTCCTGTACGGGGGTCTGTATAAACATTTGCATTTTTATAAAGTGAAGTTTCCAGATCTGCGTCACTTGCATATACAGATAACAGAGGAGAAAGGTAAATCGTATTTCCAAGCGGAGAACCGAATTCACTATTGGTACCTATATCTTTTGATTCAATATTTGAGTAAGAAATATTTGTTCCTAAATTAGCCGTATGAAGGAAATTACGTTCTTTTTTGGCATCCATCAATTTGTACACATTGTTATCGCGGATAGTCCAACGTTTGTAATTCGAACGATCGAAATTACCTCCGACAATACCATCCTGAGAAAAGTAGCCGAAAGAAATAAAATATGAAACTTTTTCGTTTCCTCCTTCAACTGTTACCTGATGGTTAACTATCGGAGCATCATAATTAAACACCTCGTCCTGCCAATCCGTATCAACTGTTGATGTAAAATCATATTTAGGAGTTTTTCCTGAGTTGACAGCTTGTTCATTCATTAAAACCTGATACTCATGAGCATTCAGTACAGCTCTTTTTTCCATGGATTTTGCCATCCGTAAGAAAAATCATATTTAAGTGATGTTTTTTTGTTAAAACCTCCTTTTTTGGTCGTTATCAAAATAACTCCATTAGCTCCCCGAGCTCCATAAACAGCAGCAGATGCTGCATCTTTTAAAACTTCAACACGCTCAATGTCCTGAGGATTCAAGTAGTCAATTCCATCATCTCCTGTAATAAAACCATCTACAATATATAGAGGATCACTGTCATTAATTGTACCATTCCCCCGGATTCGCACTTTTGAACCGGCACCAGGTTGCCCGGAAGACTGAGTAACAATAACTCCGGAAGTTTGTCCTTTTAATACGTTATCAATACGTGTCGGAGTGATTTTCTCCAATTCTTCGCCACCCACACTTCCGATAGCTGCAGTAACAACACTCTTTTTCTGCACTCCATAACCAACAACAACAATTTCGTCCAATACCTTTTGATCATCTTTTAAAGTTACTGAAAACGAAGTTTGATTCCCTACCGGAATTTCCTTCGGTTCATAGCCTACATAAGAAAAAAGAAGTACATCTGTTGATTTGGCATTAATGGTAAAATTTCCATCAATATCTGTAATTGTTCCGGTAGAAGTTCCTTTAACCATTACGCTTACACCAGCTAATGGTTCACCATCGGCGCTTGCAGAAACTTTACCTTGTCTTAAGGACCCTTGTGCATACATCCCGATTGAGATAATACACCCCAATAATAGAATTATTAGTCTCTTCATAAAAATAAAAGTTTTTTAATTAACAAAGGACAAATCTAAGCTCTTAAGGTATCGGATAGCAAAAAAAATACTGTTCAATAATACGCAAATTAGTAAATTCGAATACGTCAACAATACGTCAAGTGGGTTTTTGAGAGATTTGAAATAATATAATTAATTGATAAATAGTTTATTATGAGATAAGCTAAAAAAAGAAAGCCGATCCATGTAAGACCGGCTTTCTTTATAATATTCAACTTAAAGTGTTAACGATTAATAACCGTTTGTTCCAAATTCAGCAGCATTATTTATTTGATTTAAGAATGCAAATGGAATGGGTCGATTATAATGCTTTCCAGGTACAAAATTTGCGAAAGCAATTTTATTATATTTCTGCAAACGGCTTTCAAACGCTTTATTACGTTTTAATATAGCCCAACGATTATATTCGCCACAAAGTTCTCGTGCATATTCATCAAATACGTTGTCCATGTTAGCAGACGTGATTTCCATACCTGTTCCGGTATTGAAATCAGAAATATTTCTGCAAGCACGCTTGCGCAACGGATTCAGATAGCTTGCTGCTGCTACTCCATCACCGCTAACATGCAGAGTGGCTTCAGCAGCAATCAAATAAACTTCTGCCATACGCATAATCATGATATTACCCAACTTTTGTTGGAAATTACCTCCCAACCATCCACCATCAAAATTGTGATTAAATTTCATCATGGCAGGAAACAGGTTTGCAAGACTTGAAGGGGTTAACCCGTTGGTAGAAACAACACTTTTATATGTACTGCCGGTAGCATCTGCTGCCAAATCAAACAAATCATTGATGTTAACAGTGACATATCTGCGGGCGCTTTTATCTGCGGCGCTTAGCTGATCTTTACTTAAATAAGCAAAAAATCTGTCTTCATCAGCTGCCAACGGATAAGGATGCACATTGGCATTTACTACGTCACTCAAATCAGCCACAGTTCCGGAATGTGCACCTTTATTCCAAATTTTGGGAATGTATTGCCAGGTAGCATTTTTAGATGCATTACGGGCATTTACATCTACATAGGGATAAATTTTTTCACCTATGTGAGATGCATCTATTCCGTATTTAGTACATATTGCTGCTGTAAGCGTAACCGTTGCAGCGCTATAGGTTACATTTGCAGGCGAAGGAGCGCCTGATCCAAGAGATGCAACAGCCTGTTCTCCGGAATAGTTGGTGAATGCCGTAACGAATGTATTTTCCCATCTCTTATCATATTTTGCATTGAAACAATCAATCAGATATTTTGTCGGTGCAACAAATTGCTGATTGCAACGTCCGTAATATCCGTTTGACCCATTCGAGTTTACACTCCTTCTAAATATATCTGCTGTTCCGAAAGAATCATCAAATTTGGGATAATAGTGCAAATAAAGATTTGGTTTTGTATTTCCTGTCGCATAATCGTATGATGCTTCATATGGATTGAGGCCATAAGCTGTAAATAAAACTTCTTTATTATCTCTGTTATTAGCAGCAGCAAATACTTGTTGGAAATCATCATACAAAGTTGCGCCGTAAGCGCCTTGATTATTTATCAATGAGTCTGCAACTTCTTTAGCCCGAAGCCAATATGATTTACTTCCTTCGCTCAATCCTTCTCCTGCACCTTGTGCATATACCCGCGCAAGCAGTCCCAGCGCCGCTTTTTTAGTAACACGAGCTGGGTTGTTATCATAAGGTGTTACTGATAGGTTATTAAAAGCAACCCTGAGATCAAACACTATTTGGGAATAAACTTCCGGGATACTATTCCGCTGAGGAGTTAAACTTTTTGCAGGATCGCCTGACAAAACCAATGGCACCTCGCCAAACTGAGTAACCAATACAGAATAGTAATATGCTCTGAGTAAATGTGCTTCTGCTGTTAAAATTTTAATATCAGCAGCGTTTCCATCTGTCAATTGAGTTGAAAGTTGGATTGCTCTATTGCAATCTACTATCGATCCCCAGGCAAAAGCCCATACATTGTTTACAACCCCTGAACTGGTTGTAAATTCTTCGTATGCCATGATATCCCTATACTGATTATGATTTCCATATGGAAATGTCCATAAATCGGTTCCAAGCTCTGATACAAGTCCGTATTGTGTTCCGATCAATGACCCCCAGAGTCCTGTATAACAGTTTGATTGAGCAGATTTCCAGCCTTCAAAGTTAGAAAGCTCAGTATCTTCGGATACAGCAGTCGGATTATATTCATCTAAACTGCATGAAGAAATGAACGGTGCTAAAAACAAACTACATGCACCTATCCATTTATATAATGTTCTATTAATAAATTTCATAATATTTTTTTTAATGATTTAAAAATCAAAATGTTACATTAACACCTACAACAATCTGTTTTGTAAGCGGATATTGAAGTGATCCGTTCATTTCAGGATCATATTGCTTCAGTAAATGGCTTTTTGAAATTATGAGCGGATTTGTTACGGTTGCATATAAACGAAACTTTTCAATGAAAAGTTTAGAACACACACTTCTTGGTAAGGTATAACCTGCAGTAATATTCTTCAATTTAAAGAATGATCCGTCAACATAATTCAGGCCTTCAAATCCTATCATTGTTGAGCTTGATGCTTCATAATTCATTACAGGAAAGTCATTCGACGGATTTTCGGGAGTCCAATAGTTGAAATATGTAGGAATGGTTCTTGAAGGACTGGCATTAGTTGCAAATCCGTTTGGTTGATACCATCCGAGCATTGAATAATTGATCATTTGTCCCCATCTGAAATAAGCATATACGCTTAAATCAATATTTTTATATTTAAATCCGTTTTGAAATCCCAATGTCCAATTCGGAGAATTGTGCCCCAAAGTTTGAAAATCATTCTTACTATATGTATAGATTGAATTTGCAGCAGTCAGAGTCGGATCATATTTTTGCGCTTCCTCCAAGTTGGTATAATAATATTTTTGTGTACCATCAACATTCGTTTTCAGATAAACACCTTCACTAAGTTGTTGCATTCCGGGAACATTTACCTTCAAATCGCCTGGACGTTTACTGAATACGGCTGCATTTTTTTCTTCACCAATTTGCCAAACTCCGTCTAACTTGTAGCTATAAAATGAATTGACAGGTTCGCCAATAGTAAGAGTATATCCGGTATCGCCATTGGTAATGTTATTATTAGTTGCTCCGGTTAATTTCTCAATCTTCTCCTTATTGATTGAAAAAGCGAGATTAGAAGTCCATTCAAAATCTTTGGTAACAATGTTACGGGTATTTAACGTAAATTCAAAACCACTGTTTTTAGTTTCGCAAAGATTCATGTAAGTCTGATAGTATGTACCTGTTCCCGGCCTGTATGTACCATATATGGCAGCTAAAGGAACTTTCCAGATAACTCCGTCTGTTTTTGTTGTATAATAATCCATGCTTGCATCAATACGACCTTTAAATAGCATTACATCCAAGCCGATGTTTGTGTTATATGATTTTTCCCATCCCAAATCAACATTAGTAAGATTTTGAGAATTCCGCCAAATGGACTGAGCTTGTCCACCTAAAGACATGTTGAGACTTTCCAAACTATTGACAGAACTGTATGGATCAATTTTAGCTGATCCTGAAACACCCCATCCTGCACGAAGTTTTAAGTTATCTAACCAGTTTCTAGAGAATTCCATAAAATTTTCATCAGAAATTCTCCATCCTGCTGATACGCCCGGGAAATTATCCCATTGATTTGTCTTGTACAAAGCCGATGCCCCATCATGGCGTATTGAAGCAGAAAAGAGGTATCTTCCTAAATAAGAGTAATTAAGACGAGCAACATACCCCATCGTTTTCGACATTAAATAAGACGTCTTTGCAGTCGTATTTACATCCTGTTGCATATTGTACCATTTGAAATTATTTGATGTAATATTGCTTTGATACATATCGGTTTTCTGTTCCTGATTATAATAATATGTAGATACTCCTGTGAGTATAAAGTCATGGACTTTGTTCAGATTAAAGTTGTAGGTCAAAACATTGTCCCATTGATATCCGTATGAACGATTTTGAGTAACCTGAGCTTTTGCAATTTGCGCATTTGTATAGGTGTAATTTACAGAACCGATACCATCAAAACGATAATTGTCAGAATAATTAAACCAGGCGCCGAAACGGGATAACAGGCTTAAGCCTTGTATTGGCTTGATTTCGATATAAGGATTTACATAAACTTTGAAATTATTATCTTGATTTTCGTAAACACCCGGCTGGTAGTTGAGAAGAAGATTATATACGTTGTTTCCGAGGCTCGTATTTAATGTTCCATCTTCATTGTAAGGCTTTACAAGCGGATCTGTAACCAAGGCATTCTCCAGTTTGTCCTGAGCTTTATCCCGAATGACATAAGATCCTTGCAGGCTACTTCCCATAGATAACCACTTTTTAACATTATGGTCTACACGCATATTTGTCGAATAGAGTTTATAATCATCTCCTTTATATTGTCCTTTTTCGTCAGTGTAATTAAAAGATACATATCCTTTTGTTTTTTCATTTCCACCTGAAACGCTTATGCTATAATTCTGTGTCATAGCACTTTTTTGCAAAAATTCATCTGCCCAGTTTACAAAATTTCCTTCTTGAAAAATAGCATATCTTTCGACACCGAAAATGGTTTCATCGTCAGCAGGCGATTGCCAAATGGCGCCTGTTTTAGTCCATTGACTTGTATTTTTATCCCATAGATAACTGTAGGCATCTCTTTTCGTTTGCAGGTAATCATTCCCTGTGCGTGTTTCCGGAGTTATTGACCAACCATTATATCCTACATAAGCATTCAGGTCCACGTTTAATTTTCCTGTCTGTCCTTTTTTTGTAGTAATAATGACAACCCCATTAGATCCTGCCGAACCATACACGGCTGTTGAAGAAGCATCTTTTAATACTTCAATAGATTCGATATCATTCGCATTCAATGTAGCATAATCACCTGGCATACCGTCAATTAAAAACATAGGATTTCCACTTGCCGTGAAAGATCTTACACCTCGTAGTTGCATATTCACGCCCGCACCTGCTTGCCCGGATGTACGTGTTATATCCAATCCGGCAACTTTTCCCTGAAGAGCTTCCATAGGGTTAGGCCCGGGACGCGAAGTTATATCCGCACTTTTCACCGAAGACACCGCTCCCGTCAAATCTCTTTTCTTCACCGTACCATAACCGATCACAACAACTTCATCCAACCCTTTGCTGTCTGGTGTCATTTTGATGTCAACGGATGTTTTGTTTGCAATAGAAATATCCTGTTTCAGATAACCTACATAAGAGATCTGAATGGAAGATTTATCGGTCGGAACATCCAGTTTGAAATTTCCATCTATGTCCGTAACTGTTCCGACCGAAGTTCCGGGAACAATAATGCTGGCTCCGATCACAGGATCTCCATTTTCGTCAGTGACAACCCCTGTGATGATTTTTCGGGATTGTTGTGCAGACATGCTATCGGCTATTGCTGTTGATGTAACAAACAATAACAGTAACATTACCATTAAATTAGTGATAAGTTTCATAAATCATTGAATTAATATTAGTAATTAATATGTGTTTAGTTGATAAAACGTCCTCCTGAATTGAGAGGAAAGAATTTGGGGCTGATCTAAGTTTTCTACATAATATATTTTGTTTATGCTTTTCTGTACTATGCTATACTGAGAGATTGCAAAAATATTGAAAATAATTTAATAAAGGTTATTTTATTTTATGTTTAAAAACATGTTTTTCTTTACTTTTTCTTTGATTATTTATTTTTACATTTGTAATCGAAAAAAAACGAAGAGTTTTATATAGGGACTTATAACCTGGTTGAGTTTTTGAAATGAAATCAATGTGAAGGTGAAAGGTGAAAATTTAAACAGTTTTTTTAAACAATTTCAGAATGAAAGATAAAGAACTAACAAAAAAAGAACTAAAACTTCAGGCAGAAAAAATACGAAGGCGAGTAATCGAAATCATATATAATGCAAAAGCCGGTCATACAGGTGGATCTCTTTCTTCTATTGAAGTAGAGACTGTACTGTATTTTTACTTAATGAATATTGATCCGGAAAATCCTAAAAAAGAAGACCGGGATCGTTTTATCTTAAGTAAAGGACATAGTGTGGAGGCTCTGTATGCAGTACTTGAAGCTCGCGGATTTATCTCTAAAGAAACACTGGATAGTTATGGAAAATACAATTCCATACTGGCCGGACACCCAACCAAAAAGATTCCGGGAGTGGAACTTAACAGTGGAGCTTTAGGTCATGGATTATCAGTGGGCGTAGGTATGTCGATTGCCAATAAAATGGATAAGAAAGCATGCAAAACATTTGTACTGATGGGTGATGGCGAACAAGGCGAAGGCTCTATTTACGAAGCCGCCATGGCGGCAAGTCATTACAAACTCGACAACTTAGTCGCTATTATCGATCGCAATTACTTGCAAATCAGCGGAAATACCGAAGATGTTATGTCACTTGAACCTATGCAACAACGTTGGGAAGCCTTTGGATGGGAAGTTCTGGAAGTTAAAGGCAACGATATCAATGTATTAGTTGACACATTCGATTCTTTAAACTTCAGCAATCAAAAACCCAAATTGATTATTGCCCGTACCACAAAAGGCAATGGTATCTCTTATATGGAAAATATCGCTAAATGGCACCATGGAGTTCCTAATGAAGAACAATATAAACAAGCGATCGGAGAAATTGATGAAAAAATTAATCAGTTGAAAACGGAAAATTGAAAATGGAAAATACAAATACAATTCCTTGCCGTAAGATGTTTACGGACACATTGCTTGAATTAGCCAAAGATGATCGCGATATTGTTGTTGTAACAAGTGATGCCCGAGGTTCCGTTACCCTGGATGCTTTTTTCAAAGAACTTCCGGAACAATCTGTTGAAGTGGGCATTGCCGAACAAAATGCAGCAGGAGTCAGTGCGGGTTTAGCTTCGGCAGGAAAAAAGGTTTTTGTTTGCGGGCCAGCCTGTTTTTATGTAGCTCGTTGTCTGGAACAAGTCAAAGTTGACATTGCTTATTCCGCCAATCCTGTGAAAATTCTAGGCGTAAGCGGAGGTGTGAGTTACGGAGCATTAGGCGCATCACACCATAGTTTGCATGACATTGCCGTGTTGCGAACATTTCCCGGAATGCACATTGTTCTGCCTTCGGATATTTACCAAACGAAAAAAATAGTAAAAGAGTTGGTCAATTACCCATTTCCTGTGTATATTCGCGTGGGAAGAAATGCTGTTCCCAACGTATATGAAAATGAAAATATTGATTTCAAAATCGGCAAAGCCAATGTACTACTGGATGGAAATGACTTAACCATCATCGGCACAGGAGAAACTGTTTATCATTGCTTGCTTGCCGGCAAACAATTACACCAGGAAGGAATCAGCGCCAGAGTAATCGACATGCACACATTGAAACCTTTTGACAGGGAAATCGTAATCAAGGCAGCGGCAGAAACAGGAAGAATCATAACCGTGGAAGAACATAGTATTTTCGGAGGATTGGGATCTTCAGTGGCAGAAATTATTTCTCAAACCAATCCTGTTCCTTTAAAAATATTAGGCATTCCGGATGAGAATGCCATTCACGGAACTGCTTTGGAAATATTTCATCATTACGGAATTGACAGCGAAGGAATTTATAATTCGGTTACGAGTTGTTAGTTAACTAAAAAATATGAAATACACATTAGCAATAGACCAAAGTACTTCGGCAACCAAGGCGATGCTGTTTGACGCAAAAGCATCACTTATCGCACGGATTTCTGTAGAGCATAAACAATATTATCCGAAACCCGGATGGGTAGAACATGACGCGGAAGAAATTCTGAAAAATACCTATCAGGCTGTTCAACAATTATTGAAACAATCAGGCATTGAAGCTTCCGGTATTGAGTCATTAGCATTGACCAATCAACGGGAAACGGTAGTAGCGTGGAATAAGACAACCGGCAAACCCGTGTATAATGCCATCGTCTGGCAATGCAATCGGGGTGCAAACTATTGCGAATTGTTGGTCAATCAAGGAAAAGAATCTTTGGTTAAAGAAAAAACCGGGTTACTCATCAATCCGTATTTTTCGGCAAGCGGAGTAAAATGGATATTGAATAATGTAAAAGATGCCTCCGATTGTGCAGCACAAAATAACTTATTAATCGGAACCATTGACTCATGGTTGATATGGAACTTTACCTCAGGAAAAGTTCATGCAACTGATTATACCAATGCTTCCCGAACCCTTTTATTCAATGTCAATACGTTGGATTGGGATGATGAGTTGTTGGATTTATTTTTGGTAAAACGTTCCATGCTACCTAAGGCTTTGCCCTGTGACTCTGTTTTTGGAACAACTACTTTGAACAATTTATTGCCTGAAATTCCGATTGCCGGAGTGATGGGAGATTCGCACGGAGCTTTGGCCGGACAACTTTGTTTTGATTCCGGTATGGGGAAAGCGACTTACGGCACAGGTTCATCCATCATGATCAATGTCGGAGAAAAAGCATTGACACCACCATCCGGATTAGTTACCTCCGTTGCTTTTGCTGCTTTAGGACATGTTTATTATGCCTTTGAAGGAAATGTGCATTGCACGGGTGCAACAATCAAATGGATGGAAGACGAACTGGGTTTGATTCAATCTGCCGGAGAAACAGAAGTCCTGGCAACGAGCATATCCGATAATGGTGGTGTTTATTTCGTTCCTGCTTTTGCCGGATTAGGCGCTCCCTGGTGGGACAATGATGCCAAAGCCCTGATCTGTGGAATGTCCAGGGGAACAACCAAAGCTCATATTGTTCGTGCAGCATTAGAATCTATTGCTTATCAAATCAAAGACCTGATAGATCTGATTAGAGATTCGGGAGTAGCTTTGCAAGAATTACGGGTAGATGGCGGACCTGTGAAAAACAACTTCCTGATGCAATTCCAATCGGATATGTTGCAAGCCCCTATCAACCGGAGTCCAATTGAAGAAGCATCCGCTTTAGGCGCTGTCCTTATGAACGGATTTGCTTTGAAAAAATGGAAATCCCTTGAAGAAGTTATCGCTTTAAGAAAAAGCAATGATTTTATTACTCCTTCAATGACAAAAGAAGCAATGAAATCATTACACAATATGTGGAAAAAATCAATTCAACGAACTTTGTTGAAATAATCCTAAAAAACAAAAAATCATGGCTTACAAAAAGAAACTAACCTTCGGTCTGATCATCGGAACAAGGAATATTTTTAATGCAAAACTGGGACTTTCCGCAAGAGAAACTTTGATTAAAAAAATGGAAAAACTGGGTTACGGATATGTAATTCTACCCGTTTCCGAAACTCCCAGCGGAAGTATCGACGATTTGAAAGATGCACAAAAATGCGCCAGACTATTCAGTGACAATCGCAACATCATAGACGGAATTATTGTTGTTTTACCAAATTTCGGAAACGAATTGGGTATCATCAATACGATCAACTTAGCCAAATTAAATGTACCGGTTTTGGTACAAGCTATGGATGATGACAATGATAAAGTAGATGTATACAGCCGTCGCGATGCATTCTGCGGAAAAATTTCCGTATGCAACAATCTTTATCAATATGGAATTCCATTTACAGACACAACTTATCATACCTATCCCTTGGATAGTGAAATTTTTGAAAAAGATGTGGATCGTTTTGCTGCTATTTGTCGTGTAACCAATGGTTTGAGTAATGCCAGGATTGGTGCAATCGGTGCACGTCCGGCCGGATTCCAGACAGTTCGCGCCAGTGAAAAAATCCTGCAGGCAACAGGGATTACAGTCGTTCCGGTCGATATGTCCGAAATTATTGCTGCTGCAAACAACATCGATGCCAATGCCACCGAAGTAAAAGCAAAAGTGGAAGAAGTAAAAGCTTACGGAACCATCGTTTCAACAGCCAAAGAAGAAAAAATAATCCGTCAGGCCAGATTCGGCTTAGCATTGGAAAACTGGATCAATGAAAATGAACTGGATGCCAGCGCCGTTCAATGTTGGGATTCATTACAGAAAAACTATGGATGCTCTTCATGCGTTACCATGAGTATGATGGGCGAAAAATTCCTGCCAAGCGCTTGTGAAGTAGATATCGCCGGAGCTGTTTCCATGTACGCATTGCTGCTGGCTTCCGGAAATCCGCCAGCTTTATTGGATTGGAATAACAATTTTGCTCAGGATCGGAATAAATGTGTTTGTACACATTGCGGAAATTATCCTAAAAGCTTCATGCAAACCAAACCGACCATCGGATCATTGGATGTGTTGGGAACTGTATTAGGACAGGAAGATACTTTCGGTGCAGTTAAAGGTCCGGTTGCTCCGGGTAATTTTACTTTTTTCCGGATCTCAACAGACGATAATTTAGGTTGCATCAAATCTTATCTGGGCGAAGGTTTACTCACCAGTGATCCTTACGGAATGGACGGCGGTATTGCCGTAACTCAGGTAGATAACCTGCAAAAACTATTGAAACATATCTGCAAAAATGGCTTCGAACATCATGTAGCGATGACTCGTGGCAATGTAGCTTCCATCCTCGAAGAGGCTATTGATAATTATCTGGGCTGGGAGCTTTACCGGCATGAATGATTTTATTCTTTTTCTATCTTCTTTGCTCTTTGTTCTAATTTATAAAAATATCTTATTATGGCTAACAGAGTTATACTAAACGAAACATCTTATCACGGCGCAGGTTCGCGCTCCGAAATCGCAACAGAAGTAAAAAGACGAGGATTCAAAAAAGCTTTTTTTGTAACAGACAAAGATTTGATCAAGTTTGGCGTTGCCAAGGAAATAGAAAAAGTGTTGATATCAGCTTCCATTCCCTACGAGATCTACGATAATGTAAAAGCTAATCCTACCATTTCCAATGTACAACAAGGAGTGGATGCTTTCAAAAAATCAGGTGCAGATTTCATCCTTGTATTAGGAGGAGGATCTCCTATCGATACTGCCAAAGGTATAGGAATCGTAGCAAACAACCCGGAATTTTACGACATCAAATCTCTGGAAGGTGTTGCAGATACCAAAAATAAATCAATTCCTATTATTGCACTGCCTACGACTGCAGGAACTGCTGCCGAAGTCACCATCAATTACGTAATTACGGATGATGCTGCCAAAAAGAAAATGGTTTGCGTAGATCCCAATGATATACCCGCAGTAGCCATCGTAGATCCCGAACTGATGTATTCGATGCCCAAAGGTTTGACTGCCGCCACAGGGATGGATGCATTGACCCACGCCATCGAAGCCTATATCACACCCGGAGCATGGGATATGTCGGATATGTTCGAATATAAAGCAATCGAACTGATTCACAAATATTTAAAAAATGCTGTTGAAAATCCGACCAGCAAAGAGGCTCGTGAAGGAATGGCGTTGGCTCAATATCTTGCCGGAATGGGATTTTCAAATGTTGGTTTAGGAATTATTCACTCTATGGCTCACCCGCTCGGCGCTTTTTATGATACTCCGCATGGAGTGGCAAATGCACTTTTATTACCTTATGTGATGGAGTTCAATGCAGAATCGCAAGCAGCGCCCAAATACAGGGGAATCGCTCAGGCAATGGGAGTCAAAGGCGTTGAAAATATGTCGGAAAAAGAAGCCGTTCAGGCAGCTGTCGATGCAGTGAAAGCGCTTTCAATCAGCATCCACATTCCTCAGAAATTACATGAAATCGGAGTGGTGGAAAAAGATATTCCGGAATTAGCCGTTGCCGCCTTCAATGATGTTTGTACAGGAGGAAATCCGAGACCGGTCACTATTGCTCAAATTGAAGAACTTTATAGAAAAGCATTCAAGTAATGTTTTGTTGAAATCGATATGAATATTTTAAACACAAAGGCACGAAGGCACAAAAGAAATTTAAACATTTATATTTAAACTTTGTGCCTTCGTGCCTTTGTGTTTAAAATATTCTTAATCAACCAAGTTTCACCAAGGCTTCCTTCACCCTCTTGAAAGCCTCAATCAAATTTTCGTCGGAAGTAGCATATGAAAAACGAATGCATTTAGGAGCACCGAAAGCAGCTCCGCCAACTGCAGCCACATGACCTTCTTCCAACAAATACATGGCTAGCTCGGCAGCATCATTGATTAATTTTCCGGAAGATGTTTTTTTACCGAAATAAGAATCGCATTCGGGGAAAACATAAAAAGCTCCGGTAGGATTATTGACCTTCAATCCCGGAATATCTTTGGCTAATTTAACAACCAGATCCCTGCGGCGTTCGAATGCTTTACGCATTTCGGAAACGCAAGTCTGATCTCCGAGATAAGCTGCCTCTGCTGCCTTTTGAGCGATTGAGCATGGTCCTGATGTGTATTGACCCTGCAATTTATTACATGCCGAGGCAATCCATTGAGGTGCAGCGATCCAACCTAAACGCCAACCGGTCATTGCATAACCTTTGGAAACCCCGTTGATAATCACAACCCTATCGCGAATATTTTCAAATTGAGCAATGCTTTCATGTTGACCGATATAGTTGATGTGTTCATATATTTCATCGGCTATCACAACGATATTGGGATATTTAGCCAACACGTCGGCCAATCCTTTCAGTTCTTCTTTTGTATAAACACTGCCTGTGGGATTAGATGGAGAACACAGAATAAGCGCTTTGGACTTTGGAGTAATTACACTTTCCAATTGAGCGGGAGTAATTTTGAAATCTTGCTCAATGCCTGCTTCCACAATCACATTGGTTCCTTCAGCCAACTTGACCATTTCTACATAACTTACCCAATAAGGCGCAGGAATGATAACTTCGTCTCCTTTTCCCACAACGCACATGATAACGTTGCAAACAGATTGTTTCGCCCCGTTTGAACAAACAATTTGTTCCGGTTTATAATCCAGATTGTTTTCTTTTTTCAGTTTGGCAACAATGGCATTACGCAATGAAGGATAACCCGGCACCGGTGAATAAAAGGAAAAATTGTCTTTTATCGCCTTTTCTCCTGCTGTTTTAATATGATCAGGAGTGAAAAAATCAGGTTCTCCCACACTTAAATTAATAACATCAATTCCTTGTGCTTTAAGTTCACTGCTTTTTTGAGACATGGCTAAAGTCTCGGATGGTGACAAACTTGCTAAACGTTCTGAAACCTGGGACATGATTTTACTATTTGATAGTTAATAATTAAATTTGCTTGCAAAAGTAGTAAATAATTGAAAATAGAGAATTAAAAAATGAAAATTAAATGCAAAATCATTTCCCATTTTCAATTCTCAATTTATTTAGTGTTTTTGAGGATATGGCCCATCCTATCTTTTTTCGTTTTCATATAAAATTCATTATATGGATTGGGCTTTACTTCGATCGGTACATTTTCAACAACTTCGAGTCCATAAGCTTCTATACCGATACGCTTGATGGGATTATTGGTCATTAATCTCATTTTCTGGATACCGATGGATCTCAGAATCTGGGCTCCAACACCATAATCTCTTTCGTCGGCATTGTGGCCTAAGTGTAAATTAGCATCAACAGTATCATAACCGTTTTCCTGTAATTTGTATGCTTTGATCTTGTCCATTAAACCGATCCCACGACCTTCCTGATTGAGATAAACAATCGCACCTTTCCCTTCTTTTTCTATCATTTCCATGGCCTTATGTAGTTGTTCGCCACATTCGCATCTCATGGATCCGAAAATATCTCCGGTAGCACAGGAAGAGTGAACTCTCACTAAAATGGGTTCATCTTTTTCCCATGTTCCCTTGATCAAAGCAATATGTTCCAGTCTATTTGATTTTTGGAGGAAAGGGATTAAATGGAAATTCCCGTAATGAGTAGGCATATTTACCTCTTCTCCTTTTTCTATCAAAGATTCTTGTTCCAAACGATAACGAATCAGGTCGGCAACCGAAATGATTTTCAAGTCGAATTTTTTAGCAACTTCGATCAGTTCAGGCAAACGCGCCATTGAACCATCCGGATTTTTAATTTCAACCAATACACCACCTGGGTAAAGTCCGGCCAAAACTGCTAAATCTATTGCCGCTTCGGTATGTCCGGCTCTCACAAGCACTCCGCGTTTTCTGGCTTTCAGGGGAGAAATGTGTCCCGGTCTTCCCAGATCTTCCGGTTGCGTTGAAAGATCAGTCAAAGCCTTGATTGTTTTTGCCCGGTCGGAAGCAGATATGCCGGTGGTACATCCGTTGGTTAGCAAATCAACCGTAACCGTGAATGGTGTTGCATGAATCGAAGTGTTGTTGCCGACCATCATCGGCAAATCGAGTTCTTCACAACGTTCTTCGGTCAGAGGCACACAAATCAGTCCTCTTCCGTATGTTTCCATGAAGTTGATTTTCTCGGGAGTGATCAACTCGGCGGCTGTAATAAAATCTCCTTCATTTTCACGGTCTTCGTTATCAACAACTATGATCAGGTTTCCTTTCCTGATTTCTTCAATTGCTTCTTCTATTGTGTTTAGTTTGATATCTTTCATAAATTTTATTTTTGAAGGTGACATAGTGACGAGCTGACGGGAGCGACTTATAATTTGTCACTCCGTCACTTCATTACCTCACCACCATTATCTATTATTTTTCCTAATTCTATTTTTAATTCCTCATTAACTGTCTTGATTATAACAAGATCTTCCAATGTTTGTTTTCTCTTGAATAATCCTATAAAATAAATAACCAATCCGATGGGAAAAAGGATTGAAGTCAGCATATTCAGGTATTTATTATTTAAAATTTTCAGATTTGTAATAATCAGAATGGGGTATTTTACTAATTCTCCAATGATTATATGTTTATCTGAATTACGAAGTTCTTCGACCAAGCCTTCCAAATGAACAGATATGTTTTTCAATTCCGTTTGATTAAAATCTCTTTTCCAGAATGAGATATAATTAGGTTTCTTTTTATTTCTCCGTAAATAATTTTCGCATAGATCATTAAGTTCTGAAAGTGATTGTAAACAACACGGATAATGAGGATATTCCATAATTACCTCTTTAACAGAATAATTCCTTATATCTCTTTTCCCGATGAACCGGTTAAAGAAATTCACATAGGCATCCGGATTAAAGATGGCAGAATCATTGACTGCTTTATAAGTCAGGAAAACACCCAAAGGAAATAAAACGGCCGAACTGAGCCACATGCCTTGCCAGACAGTCCAAATGCCCTGTCGCGCCATTTTAACTCCGAAAGTATCTATAATGTAATAAAAAATAAACAGAAAAACCGAGATAACAACCGGCATTCCCAATCCTCCCTTCCTGATAATTGCACCCAAAGGCGCCCCGATAAACAAGAATACCAAACAGGCAAAAGAAAGAGTGAATTTTCGGTGTAACTCCATCTGATGCTGACGAATAGTAATGATTTGATCGTTTTGAGAGGCTGATTTAAAAATATAATCAGACGAAATCGATTCCATCCGGCTTTTTGCATGAGATAAAACGGATGATTTTATCTGTAAATTTAATCCGTCGAAATATGAATCGAAATTATCTATTTCTTTGTACGCATTTTTTTGCGGTTGCCCGTCAAGTACAATGATATCCCTCGATGGATTTCTCAATGATTGCATGTAATTGTATTGCTGTAAATTTCTGGCATACATAACATCCATGCTATCAATAATTAATTTTACGGAATCTATATAGTTTTTAAGTTCTGCCTGATTCTTTCCAATATATTTTCCTTGCATGATAGATTCATCCATCATATTAAAATTGGCATCAAAAGGAATAAAAACTTTCTTCGATTTAAACATTTCCCTGCGATACGGAACACTTTTTTTCCTCTGAAAATTTTGTTGTGAACGTAAGTTTTCAAAAGATTCCCCATTGTATAAATCAAGTATGAGATATGTTTTATCTACTGACATTTTCAATTTTCCGGTATCGGCAATTGTAACCGTAGCGCTTTCAAAACCTTTGGAATAGTCGTAAATCATCATATCGTACATTACCCCTGTATCTTTGTCTTTGGACTTGACATAGACGTTGTATCCCGGTATTTCTTTATAAAATGTACCTTCAGGAATATCCAGTTCAGGAGATTTTTGTTTAATCGAATTCAACAAAGTAAAGAATTTCACCTGGGCGACAGGTAAAACATTATTTTGAAAAAAATAGGCTCCGATAGCAACCAAGCCGATTGTAACAATAACCGGCCTCATTATTTTCAACAAGGAAATTCCTGCTGATTTGATGGCCAGCAATTCAAGACTTTCTCCCAGATTACCAAATGACATTAATGAAGCCAGAAGTATAGAGAGGGGCAATGCCATCGGCACCAGAGAGACTCCGGCATAAAAAAACATTTCCCCCAACACGGAAAGTCCCAGTCCCTTTCCAACCATATCATCGATATATTTCCAAAGAAATTGCATCAGGATAACAAACAGGCAGATGCCGAATGTCATCAGGAATAGAGGTAGAAATGTCTGAACAATAAATAAATACAGCCTTTTGATCCGAAACATATATGTCTTGTTCGAAAATTAGCTGACAAAGATAACGCTTTTTAGTGAAGAGTTAAGAGTGAAGAACTAAGAAACAATCTAAATTTTTCAAAATGAAAATTATCTGAACTAAAAGTGAAAACTAAAAAAAGGCTTACGCATAACAATAAACTTTTCACTTTCAGATTCCCAATGTTCGTTTAAGTGTTTTAATTTGGGAATCCCAAAGGCTGATTGCGTTGTTTTTCTCGTCGGGTTCAGCAAAATCTGTTATTATCAGGGCTATACCTCCGGTTAACTCTTCCTGTTTGATTTGAAATTCAAAATAAATGTTCTCGTCATCTTCATCTATCCACTTGAATTTTATATGTGAATAAAGAGATATATTCAGCTGCTCTGCTTTTTGAGAATGTTTATTCCATGTGAAAATAAAAATATTTCCATCAATTGAAACATCATCGGCAAACCATTCGGCCAATCCGGTTGGCGTTGTAAGATAATTCCAGAGGCTATTTTTGGAAACCTTATCAAATACATATTCAATGTGAATTTTTTCTTTTTCCATCAATAATATTCAGATTATAAAAAAGATTTGCACAAGATACAACTATTTAAGATAAAAAACAAATCTAAAAAATCTTTTTTAAATTTGGAATCTTACAAATAATATCTTACTTTTGCAGCACTTTTACGGCGAGATAGCTCAGATGGTTAGAGCGCATGATTCATAATCATGAGGTCGCGAGTTCAATTCTCGCTCTCGCTACGGTGGAAATCAGAGGTTTACAAGAAATTGTAAGCCTCTTTTTTAAAAATTGAAAGTGGAAAAAGGAAAATGATATGAAAAATTTATATCTTTAGCTCCTAATTTGCCATTAAACAGCTAAGTTTACCTATGGGTAACTTTAACGACCCTTATATCATTATCTCTTTGCTTTCCTCAGTCGCTATTTTTGCAATGGCATTGGGTTTGATGGCATTCACTAAACCTCGTGATTCCAGGTTAAGAAATTATTACTTTTCCCGTTTGTTGCTTGCATTTGCCTATGTGATACTTGCTGCTGTAGGAATCTGGGAAATTATTGATAATTCGGCAAATAAAGACAGTTCCGTATTACTTGCATTTACCTTGATAGCTGCTTCATTCCAGGCATTCTTTTTTACTTTTTCACTGATAACATTGATCAATATTCATTACCTGACAAGTCGTAGATTTATATATAACCTATCGTCAATACTTCTGGGCTCTGTTTTACTGTTGTTGTCTTTGTTTGTCAATGCATGCTATAAGTATTTTTTCATCATGTTTTATGTTCTCCTGTGTTTTTATTGCGGACAATTGGTATATTATGTTATTCTTTTCAACCGGGAATATAATCAATGTGTAAAACAGTTGGACAATTTCTTTTCAGAAGATGAACAAAAACGCTTAAGCTGGATAAAAACGGCCTTTTATATGGCTTTCAGCATCGGGGTCATAGCAATCATATCTCTTTTTGTTCCTATCTGGATTTATTTCATTTTCTCAACATTATATACAGTGTTTTATATCTACTATGCAATGAAATATATTAATTACATTAATATTTTCCATTATATATCTCCTGTGTTTGAACCTTCCAATAAAGAAAACCACAACGCTAATAACAACAAAAGTCTCGACATTCTTATTATATCGTGGGTTGAGCATAAGGGATTTACTACTCCCGGAATTACGCTCGATAATCTTGCCATTGAGTTTATGACCAACCGTACTTACCTTTCTTCTTATATTAATCAGAATATGAATAAGAATTTTAAGACCTGGATCGGAGAACTTCGCATTGAGGAAGCTAAAAACCTTATCCTTGCTCATCCGGAGATAACCATCGCCGAAATTGGCGAAAGAGTAGGATTTTCTGAAAGAGTCAGTTTTTATCGTCAATTTGTAAAGGTTACAGGAAAGACTCCACAAAAATTTCGCATGAATAAGACTAACCTGAATTAAAAATCACACTTTCCTTACTTATATTACAAAACGTAAATGAAATTTGTACGTTTTGTAACCCCATAATGCACAATCAACTGATATTTTTGTAGGTGTAATGCCCATAATCTCGTACCTGTTCATTCTTAAATCCGGAGCTTTTTTGCATGTGAAAACCAACAAATAACCTTTATGTATTAACTATTAAAATCTAAAAAAATGAAAACATCAGAGAACTTTCCGTATTTTGATCAAGCCTGTAATTGGATGAGAGATACTTGGGGTATTCTAAAATCAGAAAAATTGAAAGATATATGTATCCTCGGGTCACATGATGCAGGTATGTATGTGCTGAATGGACATACGATAGGTTCTAATGCAAGTAATACTCTTACACAGAGCGTTTCAATCGGAGGACAATTGAATTTGGGATGCCGGTATTTTGACATCCGTCCGGTTATCGGAGATGGCATTTATTGTACAGGACATTATGGATATGTAGAGTTTCTGAATGGATATCAGGGTGGAAACGGGCAAAGTATAGATTCCATTATCAATGATATCAATAATTTTACCGCTACACACAACGAACTGATTATCCTGAATCTGAGTCATGACCTGAATACGATGAATAGTCATGGGACCGCTGCTTACCGCCGTTTTACAATAGAAGAATGGGATCTTTTATTTAGCAAGTTATCAACAATCAAATATTTATACAAATCAGACTCAAATAAAGATCTTTCAGATATTGCATCCCATACATTGGAAAGTTTATCAGGAAACAATCCCTGTGTTATCATTGTAGTAGAAAAAGCAGAGATAATGACCGAATCTTATATCAAAGAAATACGAAACAAAGGATTTTTTCTCAGCGACGGCCTTTTTGACAAATTTTCCGAGACAAACGATCTTTCGAAAATGATCAAAGATCAGCTTGATAAAATGAGGAAGTATGCTTCTGATAATTACTTTTTACTATCGTGGACACTCACACAAAGCGTGTCACAGGCAACCGTAACCACCAACGCGATAAGGGAAATGGCAGACTCGGCCAACGCAAGTTTGAGAGAGAATTTGTTGCATGAAGTAATGATTTCAAATAAATATCCCAATATTGTATATGTAGATAATATCATTAACACCAATCCTGTCAATGTTGTTGTCGAATTAAATGAGATGCGCCATAATAATTACAAGCCTCAATTAAGGAAAGATGTCGAACTTGTTGTTAGCGAACCTCACCCGCAAGGCGGACAAAAACATCGTTCCAGTGGAAACTTTTCGACAAAAAGATTCGGAGGAAATAGTCAGATAATAATCAGAGCCTATTATAATTACGGACAGGCGCAACAGAAAGAAGCTCCTGAAATAATTTTTGACATCAATGAAGATAAAACCGGCAAAGACGGAGTATTTGCATCCGGTATAAAAAGCGGTCATATTTGCCGGAATACCAGCGACAGAAATCTTTACATCGCCAATCCGAGAAATGCATCGGCTAATTTTACGGTGGAGGTTTCATTAGCGATCTAAAATAATTTTCTTATATATTAAAACATTTAATCATCATGAATGCAAACATAGTAACTATCACCAGCCAGGCTCATCCGGCGCCGAGACAAAAACATCGTTCCAGTGAAAATTTCTATCCGCAAAGCTTAGGAAACGGAATAATCGCCATTAAAGCTTATTACCAATACGGAACTCAAAAGCAACAGGAAGCGAATGACATCATTTTTGACGTCAACATAGACAAAACAGGAAAGGATGGTGTATTTGCTTCCAACATAAAAAGCGGTCATGTTTGCCAAAATACAAATGACAGAAATCTTTATATTGCTAATCCGAGAAATGCTATTACCGATTTTACGGTAGAAGTTTCATTAATTTAGTACTCAACTACTTGCCCGGATCTCTGTCATGCCGCGAGTTCTATGAAAACTCCAATTTATGTGGTTTTTAAGAATTCGCGGCTTAAGAAACAACAGCTAAAGGTGATTGATTGTAATTATTAGTAATTAATAATTTGCCTATTAACAACAAATTACGTCAAAAACAAATTATAATTTGATTTCTATTACTACTTACATTGAAATAGCTTTTTGTCGAACAATACTAATTTATACAAAATGAAAATCTTTACTAAAAATTATTTACCAGGAGTAATGGTACTTCTGATTACATTATTGGTTGGTACACAAATAAATTATGCTGCAACCGGAAATCTTGTTTTGGGTGGATATACTTATGTGCCGGATTTAACACTTGATGGTTCCGGTACAGGTTGGACTTGGGATGCAGCAACAGAAACACTAACATTAAACAGCAACTACAACGGGGTTGATATCTCCATTTGGAGTAACAATTCTGATGTTATTAACTTGGTGTATTCGGGAGATATTTTTATCTATAGTCATTTTAGTGCTATCTCTTGTATGGGGAGTCTTAATATTAGTGGAGACGGAGGAATATTAACGCTAATGAGTAACAATGGGAGTATGTCTTGTATTAATGCTCAGCAAAATTTGACCATCGGAAGCAATGCAAATATAAATATAAAAAACAGCTCTGGTATCGCTATAGAGTGTTTTAATAATATGACCATTAAGGATAATGCTACTGTAACATGCTCCTCAGATGGCATGTTCGGAAAAGGAATGTTGATCTCTGGTAACACGATGATATCTACAACCGGTATCGTGAATATTCGTTCTATCTACAGTTATGCTGTTGATTGTAACAATATTTCTATTGAAAAAGGTATGATTAATTTATGGGCTCCTTTTAATCGCTATTTTACTTCAACTCCTAACACAACAGGGGGTAGCATATTTTATAATCCTCCGATCATTACGAGCTTATCGGAAAATAGCGGAGATATTGCCGGAGGAACAAGCGTGGTGCTGACAGGCGAATTTCTCACTGATGTTACCGGAGTAAAAGTAGGAGGAACAAATGCAGCCGGCTTTACCATAGATAGCAATACTCAAATTACGTTCACCACGCCGGCAGGTACTGCCGGTACTGTAGATGTAGTTCTGGAAAGAAGTTCTGACGGAGCAACCGTATTGTTGAAAGACGGTTTTACTTATAGAACACCCACAGGCATTTTCGATGCTGATAACACAGAAACAAGCATATATTTAAATGCTTTCGAAAATATGTTATATGTCAACAATGCTGAAGAGAGGACTTTACAAATCATTCATCCCTTAGGAATGATTGTTATGCAAAAAAACATCGATACAGTTGCTGAAAGTGTTGATTTGAACATTCTTAGCCCGGGAATGTATATTGTGTCGATTACAGGAAATGGTAAGAATATAGTGAAAAAGATAATAAAACGGTAAGCTTTTTTAATGGTCAAAGGCAAAAGGCGAAAGAAATCACGCGTAAGTCACCTTTCGCCTTTGTCCATTAAAATGTTTCATATAGATTTCAAAATAAATAATATGACTAAGAAACTGTTTAAAAATTTTTCATAAGACCTTTTTTAGTTATTTTTTCGTTGATTTGAGGATTTGATTTTGGGAGAATAGCGGGCTATTTGACCAAAAGCAAAGACACAAAACAGCAAAAAAGAACAAAAAAGGGCATG
>JAVBLQ010000063.1:0-20035 GCA_031553435.1 Bacteroidales bacterium
TCTTTTACATAATTTACCAAATCAGCAACCGAAGTTTCCGGCCAATAATCATCTGAAGCCAAACAACGAATATATTCTCCATGAGCATAATTATTTATTGCCTCATTTAGGGTGGCAGATAACCCTTTGTTTTTTTCCCTGCAAACTAAAAAAAATCCATATTGTTTTTGTAGTTCTCTCAGTATATCAGGCGAATTATCCTTTGAAGCATCATCGATAACTATTAATTCAATATTCTTATAAGTCTGATTTATTACACTTTCAATGCTTTGCCTAACAAATTGAGAGTGATTATATGAAGGAATTATGACGGAGACTAGTGGATCCATTTTTATTTTTTAAGAAAAATATAAGCTTATTAAAAATAAATCAATATTATTGAAGAATAAAAATTCAAAAACTATTGATATTTCAAAGTTCTTTCCTTGTTATAAATTTTGTTAGAAGATTTTGGATAAACCTATAATATAATAAACACTACCCTGTTCCATAAATGGATACAGGGTAGCATTAGTTGATTCTTTTATACAGATATATTATCTTTCAACCATGATAACAACCCTATTCCACTCGTTATCTCTGTAAGGTTGTTCTCTGTCACCTTTCCATTCTGTAATTATCCGACTTTCAGCAATTCCTCTGTCTCTTAAATACCTAAATACAGAACGAACACGTTGTTCACTCAATTTCATATTAAGAGTTGGATTTCCTGTTTTTTTATCAGCATAACCAATCAAAAGAACTTTAGACTTTGGAGTAGCTTTCAAATATTGAACAGCCATGTCTAATTTTGAAATTTCATCGCCTAAAATTTCTGAACTACTTAATGGAAATCTGATATATTCCGGCATGTATAATTCATCTTTTCCTGATTCTTTAATGATAACTTTTTCTACAGTAGGAGCAACATTTCCTCTTCTTTCAAGATTTTGAGTTTTTTCCTGAAGACTATAAACTTCATTTTGCAAATCATTTAATGAAGCATTCAATCTATCAATTTCTGCTTGAGACATTGCATCTACAGGAGTAGTAAAGTTTTTATTAATTGCGAAACTAACTCCCGCCATAGCACTAAACATACCATCAAAAGTACGATTACCAACATATCCATCCATTTCTTTATCTAATAGATCAGCTTGTAGTTCTAAGAAAATAGAAAGATTTTTAACTACGTTAAAATTTGTCCTCAAACCAGCTTTGCCCAAAAGACCATTCAATTTCGGATTTGCATCACCTGCAAATGATTGCATGTACCCAATACCTATAAATGGTATAAAGTCAACAGCATTTTCTTTATAATATCCTCTAAACAAATTATTTAAATTAAACATAACATCTATAGAAGCTGAAATATGTTTAAGAGGTTGTTGAAACATATCTCCAGGGTATGTTTCTCCTGTAGTCGGATTTACAGTTGGCTGTCCTATCCAAGTAAGATCAGATGGTTTATAAAGCTGTTCCCAATCTTCGCCTACTTTAAAACGATTTTCCCCTAGGTAATAGCCCTGTTGGCTTATTGCAAAGTTCCAACCTTTAGCTTGACCGCCATAGAGTTGTATGCGAGAACCAACTACAGGAGAGAACCATTTTCCTATGGATAACTCACCAGACCAACCGATTCTATCTCCAAAAGGAGCTTCATCATCTTGTTCACCTTGATAGACATTAGCTCCACCTCCAATAGAAATAAACCAATTGTTTTTAGCTTTATTTCCAGATTCCAAGGACTGAGCGAACAAAGCGCCGCTACTAAAAATTGCAACACTTGCTAATAATAGAAGTTTTTTTGTACTTTTCATAATTGAGTCATTTTTAACTGTATATATTTATTTCAATTTTTTATCTGTTGTATAACCATAACCGTAGCCATAACCGTAGCCATAACCATAACCATAACGTCTTAGTCTATTATCAGTTACACCATTAAATACCAAACCTAAATTTTTCAAACGATCAGTTTCATGAATCTCATCAATCATTGAAAGAGTAGCTTTAGGGCTATATCCAGACCTAACAATATATAAAGTAGTATCACTTAACCTATCTAAAAGGAAAGTATCCGAAACACCACCTACCGGGGGAGTGTCTACTATAATATAATCATACTTCTTTCTCAATTCTTTAAACAAATCATCTAACAGCGGCTCCATTAACAATTCATTAGGATTGGGAGGAATAATTCCAGCTAAAATCACATCCATATTAGCATGAACCCCTGATGGGTATATGATATCACTTATTTTAGTCACATCTCCATGCAAATAAGATACAATTCCCGTCTTTTTGGGGAGCTGAAGGTATTCGGCCAATTTAGGTTTCCTGATATCAAGTCCGACCACAATCGTTTTGTATTTTAATGCAAATGTCATTGCTAAATTTATTGATACAAAAGATTTTCCTTCACCACTAATAGAAGAGGTAACCAGTATTACCTTCTTCTGTGGAGAATTAAGCATGTATTGAATGTTTGTTCTTAATAAACGGAACATTTCCGCAATTGGAGTATTGGATCCGGATGTAACAACCAATGGCATTTTATTCTTATCCAATGGAAGAGTCGCCAATATCGGAACATCAGTTACCCGCTTAATATCTAATTCAGAATCAATTCTAAAGTTAAGAAACTCTTTTAACGCAATAATCACCGTTGGAATCAATAATCCAATCAAAAAGCTAACCAGAAAAACAACACTTCTATTCGGAGAAATCGGTGCTCCGGATGCCAAAGGATATTCCAGAATTTTTGCACTGGGGGCTGTAATAGCCAAAGACAATTCCGCTTCCTGTTTTTTCTGCAATAATAACAAGTATAGTGTTTCTTTTGTCTGTTGTTGACGTTGTTTTTCTGTCAACTCTCTTTCTTTTCTTGGAATATCACCCAGAAAACTATCATAACGCTTTCCTTGTGACAATACTTCTCTTTCTTTTGCCTCGTAAGATAACCGGGTTGCTTTTAATCCTGTATGGATACTCTCTAATGAAGATGCAATTTGTTCATCTAACTTTGTAATAAGGGGGCTTTGCCTATTGGCATATATCAAAAGTCTCTCTTTTTCCAAGATGGCACTATTGTATTGAGCAATCAAAGATGCGATATTTTGATCGGTAACACCTAAATTGGCGGGTAATAATCCGTCTTTCTTACTAACCTTGTCAACTTCTTTTTCCAAATAGCCAATAAGCTCAATTTGGGCTGAGACATGTGCCAATTGTTTTTCATATTCATTATTTTCAGTTACGAAAATTTGCGATTCATTTTCAATATCAGTCAAACGATTGTCTCTTTTGAATTCTTCAATTTCTAATTCAGACCGTTTCAAATCATTTTGTATATACAAAAGTCGTTCTTCCATGAATTTAGCAGCATTCTCGGCTGCTCTATTCTTATCTGCCATTACGTCTCTGTTGTACAATTCAACTAGCTTATACAGGAAATCCTCTCCTCTTTGCCGGTTGGTTTCATTTAAAGTCAGACGTAATACACTTGTGTTTTTTCCAGCTAAATCCATTTTTAAACTTCCTGAATATTGCATGGCAACATTCAAAGGGTGAGTTATATAAACATTTAATGGAGAAGATTCTACAGGAAATGGCACCTTTTCATTTTTAAGAACCAAAGCGTCACCGAGAGGTGTTTTCAATATTCCGGGAAAAGATGTAATAATCTGATTAAAATTCTGTCCATAATAGCTACCTTCAATTTCTATCTGGTCATTATCTAATGGAGTTATTACTAATGACATCGAACCTGAAATGTTCACCGCTTTTTCCGGACTCATTTTAATAAGAACAGGGGGGCCATCTCCCAAATTATAATCTTTACTAAAATAAAGTTCTTTGTCTTTAATCCTTCCTTTAACGATGTATTTTGTATATAATCCCAGCTCTGCAACTACTCCTTCCAGCAGGTTTCTTGAGCGAAGAACTTCAATCTCATTCTCTATATTATCGTTAGTAGTAATCAATCCCATACCTTGAAAAACCGACAATTCACTATTTCCGAGTCCTCCTCTTTTACTGTCTTTCAACAAAACACTTGAAGCTACCTGATATATTTTTGTACTATATCTTAACTTCAAAAAACCAATGAATAAACAGATCAATATAGAAATTAGAAACCATTTCCAATGAAGCAAAAAGGTCACAAAGACTGCTTGGATATCTATTTCTTTTTTTCCCGACTTTTTATCAAATACGGTACTTTTATTATTATTTTCCATATAAATTTGATTATTTTACAAGGACTACGATTACAGTAACAGCTGACATCGCCATTGACCACAAAGAAAACCAAAATCCGATCGATTCTCTATCCGGAGCTAATGTCTTTGACTTTGTGGGTTGTACATATAAGATGTCGTTAGGCTGAACATAAAAATATGGTGATTGTAGCACATCTTTAGAGGATATATCCAAATATGCAATACTCATAGCATCACTATTGTCTAGTTTTCTCATGAGCACAATATTATCTCTTTTACCTTGTATAGTTAAATCGCCAGCCAAAGCAAGGGCTTCAAATAAATTCACTTTATCTTTAACAAGGGGGATAGATCCTGGATGATTAACTTCACCCAATACGGAAATTTGATGGTTCTTATAGTTAATTGTAATAATAGGATCCTCATTTAAGTATGGCTTTAAGCTACTTTTCAAATAAGATTCCAAACCTTTTCTGGTTAAACCTGCAATATGAAGTTTTCCTAGCACAGGGAATTCAATATCTCCGTTATCATCAATCAAGTAATCCCGTCCAACTACACTATAATAAGTCTGGCTCATATTGGGAGCAAGTTGATTTTGTGTCAACGGCATATTAAATACGGAAGCTGCTCCTGGTTCCAATGGGGAATTGACAGTTATTATCAGTTCATCTTGAGGTTGGAATGTAATCTCTGAATATATTGCGTTGATCTTGTAAATGGCATCAACTTCACCTTCCCCACCTTGTAAATAAGGAATTTTTTTATAGGATGTACATGAAAAAAGAATCATGCAACTCAAAAAAAGTGTACAGAATTGTATTTTTTTACCCTTAGTCATCATTATTGCTGTTTTATTGTATATAATTCACATATACCATTTAAGAGAATTTTCACTTTAATATTTTAATATCTGGACAGCCAAATCATTTGCCTTCTTGATACAAGTCGGATTATTGGCATCCATCAAATTTTTATCTGGTTTAGGTATTTTCAATTTTACTTTATTCGGCAAGTTTACCGGATCATTGATAATTCCTTTGTTTTCAAGATAGATATAAACCCAAAAAACATCACTTCCATAATATTTCTTTGCAAGTTCAAGTAAATTGGAATTTTTTTCAGTTGTTATAACCAATTGTGAAGAATCTTCATTATCACTTAATGTATCCGTCGTATCGGCAGGAACCTGTACATAAATCGAATTCTGTTCAAATTTTTCTTTTGGTTTCTCTTTCTCTATCTTGACCGAATCAGAAAACTCAATAACTACTTCATCCTTTTCTTTACTGATTGGATTTCTATTGCTTTTATACCAGATGAAGAATATGACCAAAACAGCCATTAAAGCTAAAATGAGAAAAGAACCGATAAATTTTGACTGACCGCTTCCCGAAGAAATCTCTTCCTCTTCTTTTTTTTCAATCTTTTTTATCCTATCTTTCCTTCTTTTTTCTATTCTTTCCTGATCTTCTGAAAACGAAGTATCTTTCTTTTGTTGAGAAGGTTCTGATGTATTATTTGTATTTATGTCCGATGAAGTTACAGGGGCATTTTTTTCTCTAACTTCGACAACATTTTCATTTTTTTGTGTATTATTTGATATTTTCTGGTCAGATTTAATCTCAGACCTGAAAAGCTGTTCCTCCTTCTTATCCGTTTCAGCCTCAGTCCATACTATTAATTCTTTCTGATCTGTATCCGGTTGTGATACAACAGGAAGAGGATGCTGCTGGTCACTTCTAGTCTGTGGAATAAATGTTTCTTTCTTTTTTCCAACATCGCCAGCACCCAAAGCTGAAGTATCTCCTAACAAAAACTTGATTTCTTTGGAAGGGATAAACGAAACCTTTTTGGAAAGACCACTTCCTCCAGATAAAAAATGAAAAGTTCCTAACTCTTCTAATTTTAACTGTCCTGATTGTGACAATTCTTCTGCAAAGGCTGAAAACAAACTCAACAATGAATCTTCCCTTATTTCAAGGGAATCATCTGCTTTGTTTTCATTGATGAACTGTAAAATCTTTTCTAAATTTTTATCTGCCATTTGCTTATTGGTTCAAGAGCTCTTGTGAGGCTTTAAAAAACAAAACCTTTTTCCCGGGTAAGCTTTTCACTTCAAATTTTCCCATTGAAGGGATATCAAGATCCTTTCCTGATACAAGGATCTTTTTTATCCCTTCAATTGTGAGACGAATAACTTTTTCAGCATTTTCTTCTGAAGTCTCTAACTTTTCGGATACTCTTTTAATTAAATTCAAATTATTATTATCCATTCTTCAAAATTAGTTAGCGACTAGATAAGAAATCTATTTCTTTATCTATAAAAGCTAAATCTTCAGATTCAATCCTACTGGTTAACTCCCTGATTTTTTGTTGAGTGGGATTAAGGTAAATTTCCTTATATTCCTCATAAACTTCTTCCATCATCCCTTCTTGTTCGTAAAAATTATGTAATTGATTTTCATATTGACTAACAATATTATTCAATTCATCATTGAAAGAAAGAAGATAGTGTTTGAATTCTTCTAAAAGCTGTTTTTGGTATGCAAAAGATGTTTGTTTACTCATGACTGTTATTATTTTAATAGTTTCAGCATAATCTGGATTATCTCAATTTCTCAACAAATTTAGACAATTTTTTCAAAAAACATCTAATAGTTTATTTAATAAAATGAACTGCCCACTAAATTAGTTCAAGAAAAACCGAAAAATTTCAAAATGTCTCCTTTTAACGCTGCAAAGAACGTAGATATTTGTTTTTTTATTGAGATAAATATATGTCAAAGAATGATATATTTACATTTCACGTATTTATTAGTATACAAAATATCTAATTTTCATTCTTTTTCGCGGACAAAATTACGAAATTCCATTGGGGTATACCTATTATATAATCTAAAATATTTTATAAAATTAGTAGTTTCATTAAAACCCAATTCAAATCCTATTTCTTTGATGCTTTTATTGCTATAACGAAGTAACCTTCGGGCTTCCAAAAGAACTCTCTCTCTGATTATTTCTTTAGGAAATTTTCCCGTAATTTTAGCAGTAATTTGAATTAGAGACTTTTCCCGGACACCTATTTTACGAGCATACTCAGCAACCCGTTTTTCCTCCCGAAAATATTTCTCCAACAAATTTTTGAATTGGAGAAAAATATCCAAATGAGCATCAAGCGTTAATTCCGTTATACTTACAGGTTTTTCTTCCCGATCAATCAGGAGCATTATATTGTGCAAATAATTTTTGATTATATGTCCCTGAGAATATGCATCCGTTTTATCATATTCTTCCTCAATCAAACGAAATAAATCAAAAATAGCACAATCTGCAACCTGTATCGGATTTGACAAGGGAAATTCAATACTTTTAAGTAAGATAAATCCGTCCAGGAATTGAATATCAAATGATGTTTTACAAAAAAAATCGTCTGTAAAACAATATATTTTTAATTCAAAATCACTATTATTTGCATTGAATAGAATGTCAGGCTTTTGATAAAAAAACATGATAGAATGCTCTTCTAGCAGTAAAGGTTCTAAGGCATTAATTGTTAAAGACAAATTTCCCCTCTTAAGCCAGGCAATGTGATAATATTTTTTATCAACAGACTGGTTTTCAAATGTTAACTGAGAATTTTCATCTGAATTATTAACAGTCAATATCTGGAATTCCGGAAAAGATAAATCTTCCATTTTTATGAACAAGGCTTTTCTTTGAGTTAGTAAACGGAAGCCAAAGGTACACAAAAAAAGCGAATCTAATTATTTTTCATATCTTTGCAGCACTTTTAATAAAATTAATAACCTGTGAACATCGTCATAGACCAAGGAAATACATTCTCGAAGATTGCATTGTTCGAAAACAATATGCTTTTATCTTCATATGTACTCAAAGAACCGGATATGACTGACATTCAATCGTTATTAACAGAATATAAACCTTATTACGGCATTTTAGGTTCCGTAGGAAACATCCAAGCTGATGTGTTGGTATTTTTAAAGGAACATTTGAAGCAGTTTTTTATTCCGGACAAAAACACCCTCCTACCTGTTAAAATTAATTACCGAACTCCCGAAACTTTGGGAATCGACCGGTTAGCCGGAGTTATAGGCGCACAGGAAAAGGCTCCTGGTAAAAATATTTTAGTGATAGACGCGGGAACTGCTGTAACTTATGATTTTTTAGACTCTTCCGGAGAATATCCTGGAGGTAATATATCTCCTGGAATACAAATGCGGTTCAAAGCCTTAAATGCTTATACCCAACAATTACCTTTAATTAATGAACTCGGAGATTTACCTGAAATCGGGTACAATACGGAAACTGCTATTCGTTCCGGAGTTATTAATGGAATAATATATGAAATGGATACCTACATCAATAAGTACAAGCAATCATTCCCCGATCTTTTCGTTTTTTTAACAGGAGGTGATTCAATTCATTTTGAAGGGAAATTAAAAAACTCCATCTTTGCGGAAAATAATTTAGTATTAGAAGGATTAAACAGAATTTTAAATTATAATGTTAAAGCTTAAAAGTGTTTTGTGTGTCATTGTAGTGCTTGGGCTGCAATTTCCTGTTATCGCTCAAAATAATACCGATTCCCCTTATTCCCGCTATGGTTATGGTTTGTTAGCAAATCCCTCCTCTTCGGCAGGTATTGCTATGGGTGGTATTGGCTACGGACTCAGAAGTTCAAATCAGATTAACCCTTTGAATCCCGCCTCTTATTCAAGTGTCGACTCTTTAACTTTTTTACTTGATATAGGTGCAGAATTTCAAATGTCATGGTATCAAGAAAATGGCATCAAGCAAAAAAACTATAATGGGAATATAATTAATGTTAACATGTTATTCCCTATCAGTAAAAAACTAGCATTTAGCGCAGGTTTTTTGCCTGTCACCTATGTGGGTTATAACTACGGATTTGTAGAAACTATCGGCAGTCTGTCTTATCAGGAATCGTTTGCCGGAACCGGAGGATTTCAACAAGTATATGGAGGATTGTCTTATAAACCATTCAAAAATTTATCTATCGGAGCTAATGTTGGTTATCTTTTCGGAGATATTAATCACACAAGCAGTACTGTTTTTTTATCAGAAACAAATGCAAATACATCATTGGATAGTATAAAAATCAGGGCGCATGATTTGATCTATACAGTAGGAGTGCAATATACACAACCTTTGTCTAAAGATTATAGCCTGACTATTGGAGGAGCATATACTCCTAAAATTAATCTGACTGCAAACGAAAGACATATCCATTATATGGGAAGTGTTGTAGATGATGACAAAACTACTTCTTCCAACGGATTCGATTTAGCACAATCCATTGGCGGAGGTCTCTCTTTTGTCAAGAAAAACAAATATCTGATCGGAGCTGATGTTTTATATCAGGATTGGGCCGATGCTCAATATCAGGGTAAAACAGATACATTGAAAAATCGATTCCGTTTCTCAGCCGGAGGTGAATTTATTCCGGATGCCCGTAGCAGGAAATATTTCAATCGCATACAATATCGTTTAGGAGGTTACTACAGCAATTCTTATTTTGAAACGAAAAATGGTATGTACAAAGAATTTGGAGCAAGTGTCGGGTTTGGTCTTCCAGTATATAATAAATCTGTTTTACAAGTCTCATTTGACTATGTTAAAGTAAAGCCGGATCAACCACAAGCACTTGATGAACAATATTTTAAAGTAACTCTAAATTTCACATTTAACGAAACTTGGTTCAGAAAGTGGAGGCTAAATTAAAAATATTTGCCATATTATTTTGCATTCTTTCAATAACATCTGCTTGTCATAAAGAAAAAACAGAAGTTACAGGGATTATCTTTGATCCTGAAAAAACGCCGATATTACATTCTGAAGATGTTTCTACACTAATTTCAGATTCTGGAGTTACCCGTTATAGGATTAAAGCCCCTATTTGGGATGTATTTTCCAAAGCAAAAGAACCATATTCCTATTTTCCCAAAGGGATCTATGTCGAACGTTTTGACTCTTTACTCAATGTTGAGGGTTTTATCCAGGCCGATACAGCTTATTATTATGATCGAAAAAATCTGTGGCGGCTTGTTAATAATGTGAAAGCTGAAAACCTGGAGGGAAGTAAATTCGAGACATCCGAATTATTCTGGGATGAAAAAAGAGCAAAAATCTATTCAGATAAATTTATAAGAATAGATGAAAATGGCAATATAACGACTGGTATTGGTTTTGAATCCAATCAGGAAATGACGAACTGGAATATATTTAAAAGCACGGGAAGCTATTCTTTTGAAGAAGGAAATGATTCTATTCTGGTAGATAAGTAAACAAAAATTATACAAAATCAGATTTTTTTTGAATAATTTATGGAAATATAAGCTTTTGTCCTTATCTTCGTGCGCAATTTTTGATAATCAGAAAAATATAATATTTAGATGGCAGCGTTAGAAAAAATCAGAAACAAAGCAGTATTGCTGGTCGCAGTAATCGGGATAGCATTGTTTGCATTCATTATCGGAGACTTTCTTAACTCCGGATCTACTTGGTTTCATCAAAGTAAAGAAACCGTTATTGATGTTAATGGGACAGCAGTCAAAATACATGATTATGACGCCAAGTTGCAGGAAACCATGGAAGGTTACAAAAACCAAATGGGAGGAAATATTCCTGATGAATACGTAGGCCAAATCAGACAGGAAGTTTATGACAGAACCGTAATGGAGATTCTATTAAATGAAGAGTCAGAAGAGCTTGGGCTTTCTGTTACTCCTGAAGAATTATTTGACATGGTTCAAGGCGAAAATATATCTCCGGTTGTCAGAAATATTCCTGCATTCATGAACAGAGCCGGTGTTTTTGACAGAGACCGTATGTTGCAATTCCTTCAACATATTGAAACAACCGATTTCTCCAACATGTCTCAAGAACAAAGAGCTGAAATCGAAAACGACAAAAAGCAATGGCTTTTGGTTGAAAAACAATTAAAACAAAATCGTTTGGCCGAAAAATTCGGTGCATTGGTATCCAGAGCAATTGTAGTCAACTCGATTGATGCAAAAGCAGCATATGAAAACAACAAAACAAGCGTTGATTTCGATTTTGCAATGCAAGCTTACGCTTCAATTCCGGACAGTTCAGTTGTTGTCTCTTCAAAAGAAATCGAGGTATTATACAATAAAAGAAAAGAACTTTTCGATCAACCTGAAGGAAGAATAATCAAATACATAGCAGTACCTATTGTTCCGAGTAAAGAAGACTATGCTGAAGTTGAAAAAACTATGAACAGCGTAAAATCCGATTTTATTCAGAACGAAGATGTAGCTGATGTAATGAATGACAATAATTCTGACATTCCATATGTAGACGCATATTTATCAGCAGCTTCATTATCTGCAAATGTCAGAACTTTCGCACAAAACGCTCAAATCGGAGATGTAGAAGGTCCAACACTGGTTGGAACCACTTACCATTTATTAAAACTGATTGGAAAAACAACCGGAGCTGATTCCGTAAAAGTAAACCTTATGCCGCTTCCTAATGTAGCGGAAAAAGAACAAAAACAATATTCCGACAGTTTGGTTAACTTAATCAAGACTGGCAATCAGACTTTCTCACAAGTCGTTCTAGCAATGACTAACGGTCGTATGAACGGAGATTTAGGATGGCTTACCGAAGAATCTGCTATCGAAACTTTCGATGCTACATTTAAGAATGCAGTATTCAATGCTCCAGTCAACGAATTTATGCATTACAAAGCAACATCGGGACAGTCATTCATATACCAGGTTGTACAAAGAACATCAAGTGTGACTAAGTATAAAGTTGCTGATTTTGCAATAGCCGTAACTCCAAGTACTACAACAGAAACAGGTTTATATAATGATTTGAGCCGCTACGTTGTAGAAAATAATACATTGGATAAATTTGAATCATCAGCTAATGAAAAAGGTTATATCTGTAACAAAGATGTAGTAGTAACTGCAACTGATAATAACCTTGGAAATATGAGAGATACACGCAAAGTAATCCGTTGGGCATTTGATCACAAAAAAGGTGAGATGTCTGAAATTTATGAGTGTGATAGTCGCAATTATGTAGTTGCTATGATGGAAGGTGTTCAAAAAGAAGGATACCGTTCACTGGAATCTGTTTCCGAATTATTAAAAAGAGAACTTATCAATGATAAAAAAGCAGAAAAAATCACAGCTGATTTGAATGCCAAAAAATTATCATCTTTACAACAATATGCGGAAGCTATGAATACTACTATTCAGTCTGTTAAATTCGTTAACTTCGATACTCGCATGATTTCCGGAATTGGTTTTGAACCCAGTTTAAATGCAGAAGCTAGTATAATTGAATTAAATAAAATAAGCAATCCGGTCAAAGGAAACAACGGAGTTTATGTAATTCAGGCTACCAACAAAACAGTTGACAATAAAGAATTTAACTTAACAGAACAAAGAGAATCGTTGGATCCGTCTTTACGTTATCGTGTAATGGGTGGAATCATCACAGCTTTGAAAGACAATGCTAAGATAACAGATAATCGTGTAAGGTTTTATTAATACTGGTCACTGAAAGATAAAAAAGGAGTTGAGTTCTTGTAACTCAGCTCCTTTTTTGTATTTTTGTAATCAATAATAAAAGTGAGTAATGCGAACTTCACCATTCACATTCATAATGATCACAATATAAAAAATGTAAACTATTTTCTAAAAAAATTATGGCAGGAAAAAAAAAATTATTGGGGATGACTTTAAGTGAGTTAAAAAAACTCGCCGAAGAATTAAACTTGCCATCATACACCTCTAAACAAATAGCTGACTGGCTGTATAAAAAAAAGATACGACAAATAGAAGAAATGTCGAACCTCTCAATTATTCACAGGGATAGAATATCGAAACACTATGAAATCGGCACATCATCGCCCGTTGAATCAATGCAATCAGCGGATGGAACGGTTAAATACTTATTCCAAACACACAATGAACAATTTATCGAAACCGTTTATATTCCTGATGATGATAGGTCAACTCTTTGTGTCTCATCCCAGGTTGGTTGCAAAATGAACTGCTTGTTTTGCATGACAGGCAAACAAAAATTCAATGACAATTTATCCGCTTGTGATATACTCAATCAAATTCAATCAGTTCCGGAGAGTTACCAATTGACCAATATAGTTTTCATGGGCATGGGAGACCCAATGGACAATTATGATGAATTGTTCAAAGTATTGGAAATCCTAACATCAGATTATGGTTATGCATGGAGCCCCAAACGAATTACGGTTTCAACTATCGGTATAATTCCAACGCTTAAAAAGTTCATCGAAGAAACAAAATGCCATTTGGCAGTCAGTTTACACTCTCCTTATCATCAGGAGAGATTAAAATTAATGCCGATAGAAAATAAATATCCGGCAATGGATGTTCTGGATTTAATCCGGCAATATGATTTTTCCGGACAACGAAGGGTTTCTTTTGAATATATCATGTTTAGTGGATTAAATGACTCTGAAAAACATGCTAAAGATTTAATAAAAATGCTCCGTGGCATTCCCTGTCGTGTCAATTTGATTAAATACCACGCAATACCGGAAGTTGAATTAAAATCATCGGATATACAACAAATGGAAATTTTCAGAGATATTCTTTCTTCTAAAGGAGTTACCTGTACAATCAGGTTATCCAGAGGAGAAGATATCCTTGCTGCTTGCGGAATGCTTTCAACAATCAAGCAAAATTTTACACATTAAACAATTATGGAAAATAAATCAATCAGAGTAGGAATCACTCACGGAGACATAAACGGAATCGGTTATGAAGTTATTTTAAAAACATTATCAGATCCATCTATTCTGGAATTATGTACTCCGATTATATATGGCTCTTCTAAAATTGCAAATTACCATAGAAAAGTAATGGAGCTACCGCATGTGAATATGAATATCATCAATAAAGCGGAAGACGCCGAAACCGGTCGCATTAACATAATTAACTGTATAAATGAAGAAGTTAAAGTAGAGCTATCATTACCAACAGCTATTGCTGGCGAAGCTGCTTTCAAAGCCTTGGAGTCTGCAGTAAAAGATATTCGTTCCGGATCGATCGATGTATTGGTTACCGCTCCGATTAATAAAAAGAACACTCAAAATGAACAATTTATGTTCTCCGGTCATACCGAATACCTGGAAAAAACTTTGAGCGAAGGAGAAAAAGCTTTAATGATTCTGGTAAAAGACGAGCTGAGAATTGCATTAGTTACCGGAAATGTACCTTTAGTAAAAGCTCCGGGATTATTAAGCGTAGAAAGTATTCTTTCAAAAATCAAATTATTCAATCAAACATTGATCAGCGATTTTGGAATTGTACGTCCGCGAATAGCCGTATTATCCTTAAATCCTCATGCTGGGGAAGACGGACTTATAGGTAAAGAAGAACAGGAAATCATCATTCCCGCAATGGACGAGGCCGATAAAGAAAGAATACTTTGTTTCGGTCCCTTTTCTTCCGATGCTTTTTTCGGTTCGGGAAATTTTGCAAAATACGACGGAATTCTTGCCATGTATTATGATCAGGGAATGACTCCATTCAAAACATTAACTATGCAAAATGGCGTGAGTTATACTGCAGGTCTACCAGCTATAAGAACTTCTCCTATTCATGGTACAGCATATGACATTGCCGGGACCGGAGTTGCCTCAGAAAGCTCATTCAGAAATGCGTTATACTTATCTATAGATGTTTTCAGAAACAGATATTCATATAAAGAAATGACTGCCAATCCCTTGAAGAAACAGTATTTTGAAAGAGGTTCCGATAACGAGAAACTGGATTTGACATCAGATACGCCGGAAATCTAAGATTAAAAACTAAAAGTGAAAAACTGGTATATACGAACCTGTTTTTCACTTTTAGTTTTTCACTTTTCGCTTATATTCATTTCTCAATCAATAACTCTTCCAACAGCCGCGTACATTTTCCCCATCTATCAATCATAAACATGACGTAACGGATATCGACACTGATTGTCTTCTGAAGTTCAGGTTCAAAAACAATATCTCCACTCATTGCTTCCCAGTTGCCATCAAAAGCAAGTCCGATCAGTCTGCCATTACCATCAAAGACGGGACTTCCGGAATTTCCTCCTGTAATATCATTATCTGAAAGGAAACACAAATTCATATCTCCCTCATGATTTCCATAATCACCAAAATTTTTGCTACGAAGTAAATCCAATATTTCCGGCTGCACATTAAATTCAGGATCATCTTTTTTATACTTTTCAAAAACGCCCTTTGTTGTTGTATAATAATCATACCATGCTCCATCGTAAGGAACATACCCTCCAATGCTGCCATAACTCATCCGCATGGTAAAATTAGCATCAGATGACAAGGTTGATGAATTCATATCTGTCAAACAAGCCATAAAGAGACGCTCTCCTTTTTGAATATCGTAAATATACCCAGCCATATCATCAATCAAATCAAAATAAGACATTTTGTATGACATTGCTAATTTGAATGCCGGATCTTCTTTCAGTTTATCTACTTTTTTCTTGTCTTTTAACATTTCGACAAACTTACCGGGATATGGAATGGCTGATTTTTTAAATACATCTGCAGCATATCTTTCATAATCATTTTTATATTTTTTCTCAATCTCTTTGTACACATCTGGTAAATATTTTGGGGCAACCCGTTCTTTCGCCAGTTTCAACATAGCTGCCAAAACTTTTTGATCTGTTGCCGGATCATAATCTTTGTAGGGAGCAAATATTACATTCTCAATATAATGTTGCTGCCCTTCCGGCGTATCGCTTGTATTAAAATCAACAACATTACTGGCCAGGCGAACAATTTCTGCTCCTCTCTGAAAAGTTTCCGATAAATAGGTCATCGAACGTTGAATTTCGTCACTGGAGGTATAAGCTTTTTCCAACAAATCCAAAGCTTCACCATAAAAAGCTTTTTTATCTGGATATTGATCTAACCAATTCCGGACTTTCTGTTCCAATTCTCTTTTTCGTTCAATCACATTCAACTGTTCTATACCACGATTCATTCCGATTGAATTTTTCCAATAATTGGAACTTCTGGCATACTTGGAAGCATATTTGATCCTTATTTCGTCATTTGACAACATAGCTTCTTTCCAGATAGCTTGCTTTACTCCTCTGACTTCAATTCTGGGTTTATTTTTATCTTCCACCCGTTGTTTCACACCCCAGGATGAAAGGTAACGGTCTGTACTTCCCGGATAACCAATCGTCATAGTATAATCGCCCTCTTTATAACCTTTTAACGAGACCGGAACGAAGTATTTGGGTGTATATGGAATATTATCTGCGCTATAATCAGCCGGTTTATTATCTTTGTTGGCATAGACCCGAAAAACACTGAAATCTCCGGTATGACGGGGCCACATCCAGTTATCTGTTTCATCCCCGAATTTTCCTACAGAAGAAGGTGGTGCAAAAACCATACGGATATCCCTGAAATTTTCATATACTTGCAGATAATATTTATTTCCGTTGTAATAAGATATAACCTGACCGTCTATAAAATCACTTTCCTTATTAATGGAATCTACAATTATGGCTCTGACTGAATCTATTAACTGTATTCTGTCGGATTCGTTCATAGTATTATTTACTTTGGAAAGAACACGATCTGTCACATCTTCCGTTTTAATCAGGTAAGAAACGTACATATTTTTGATGGGAATTTCTTCTTCTAAAGTATATGAAACAAAACCATTCTTCAAATAATCATGTTCAAGGGTACTCTCCGATTGTATCGCATCGTAACCGCAATGATGATTCGTAAAAATCAAACCTTGATTAGAAACAGTTATACCAGTACATCCTCCATTAAACTGAATAACAGCATCTTTGATACTGGCTTTTTCTATACTGTATAATTGATCAAAAGGAATAGAAAAGCCCAATTCTTTCATTTTATCCAGATTCTCTTTCGACAGATTGTTGAGCGTCCACATGCCTTCATCAGCCATCAGTGACGAAACGAAGGTAAATAGTAAAAGAATGGACTTAATTGTTTTTATTTTCATATTTTAGTTTTATGTATTATTTCAAATCGTGAGTAATATGAAGTTTTGCGTTATATGTTCTAAGTTATATTTACAAATAAGTACTTGATTTAACATTTGGATATTTTTTGAATTTACCAACAAAGATAAATGTTTTTAATAAAAATTCTTATTTTATTTATCAATCAAATTTATGGATATATTCCTTAATTATCTTGTAGAATCGATTTAATCAACTAGGAAAGAAGTTTGGGTGAATTGAAAATGGAAAGTGGAAAATTGAAAACAATTTCGTGCGTAAGCCTCTCATTTTCAATTTTCCACTTTCAATTTTCAATTATTTGTCAAAGGTTCCAACGCAGAGCGGCCCCCTAATGGCCTCTCCCAGGCACTCCGCAACTCTGATCGTGTTAAAAGGAATAAAAAAAGAACCTTGCGGGTGTGGAATTGTCTGCGTTGGCATGCCTTTGGATCCGTTTCACAACGGAAATGTTTGTTTTTTTGTTCCTGCCATTCAAATCAATGAATGACAGGAGATATTTTATTGAGCTTTTTTCAATGCTTCGATTTCTTTTTTCAATTCATCAATCATTTTTTGTTGATCCTGAATAGCTTTTACCAAAAGCGGAGTAAGTTTTCCATAATCAACCCCCCATGGGTTTTCCTGAGCGTTTTCACCACCTACACTGACAGCTTCGGGATATACTTCGTATAAATCTTGAGCTAAGAAACCGGTTTGAACTGTTTTGGTTTCATCGCTTTTGAAGTTGTAGTCTTTGACGCTGATTTTCATGAGGTCGGAAAGGCTGTAGTGGGTGTTTGTGATGTTTTCTTTGAGGCGAATGTCGGAAGTTGCATTGTAAACAAGGCCAGTTCCGGTAGCATTGGCTGAGATAGTTCCTATCGTAGTTGTGCTGGAGGCTCCGGTTGTTCCAACATTAAATCCTAAATATTGAAAATTATTAATGCTTCCTCCTGCTAAAGTTTTATTTTTAGTCAAATAAAGATTTGGGGCAAGACTCGATCTTTGTATGAATACGGCAGGGTCTGAGTGACACTGAATGAAGCTGGCATCATTAGAAGCAGTACCAAAAACAAGAGCTCCAGAGGTAGGTGCCTTGCCTGCTAAAAGATTTTTTCCTTCTGTCAAATGTAATCCTGAGGCAGGAGAAGTTGTCCCAATTCCTACATTGCCAATAGAATCAATAGACATTCGAGCATTATATGTTCCAGATGTGAAAAAATGCAAAGAACTGGCATTTGTATTTCCATTTCCGTTATATATACTAAAAGTTCCAGATAATTGTTTAAATTCATCTTTTATATATCCTCCATAGGTAGAAGCTCCAAGCATTTGGCTTTTTTGTATAGAAAGAGGTGATGTTGCTGTTCCCTTTGATGTATAAGCGATATAGGAAGGAGCATCTCCATATGAATAAATTACTATATCATCAGCATGATATCCTTTATTATCATTTATTATTGTAATTGCATTATCGTTCCCAGTAGTATTTAATAGTAAACCTCCATTACTTGCTACTTTCATTGTTGTATCCTGCGCCATCCACATCCACTTTGCTCCGTTCCAGTAATACATTCCTTCTCCATTGGCTCCGGTTCCTGAAATTGTCTTGTTGGTATTGAATACTACCATTCCTTTTTCTGCTGCATCTGTTCCTGTCAGCCCCCAGGTTTCTGTGGCTGTCAGTGATACTTTAGGTAGTAATATTCCCTTGTTGGTCGAATTGTTGTTTACTTCCAGTACTGCACCTGTATGTGGAGTTTTATCTTTCCCGATCACAACTTGTGATTGAAGGTTGGTTGCCACCATGATCAAGGCAACACAGATTGAAATTAAAATTTTCGTTGTTTTCATCTTTATTTTAAGTTTTATGTTATACGTTTTAAGTTTTACGTGATGGAACGCGGAGTACACGAAATATACAGGCCATCACGGATTTTTCATTTTCAATTGGCTAACGCCGAACGTTGTTTCTCAATTTTCCATTTTCAATTATTCCGCATTTTTCTCCGTGCACCGTGCACCGCGTACCGTGCACCTGCGAGTGAAGCGAGCAACAGCAGTCCTCCGGAAACCGGTACGACATCCGTTTCGCTTTCTCCCGGACCAATCGGTGGTTCGGGTTTAGCCCTGAGGATCGAGGGGTTGTATTCTGTAGTGGCAGAAGTGTTTTTGTTTTCTTCCGTGTTCTTGTACAATCCCTGGGCATGCAGTTCGGTGAATAGACAGGCTGTGATTGTGAGCAAGAAGATATAAATTACTTTTTTCATTGATTCATTATTTTAGATATGCTATTGGTTTTGCCGGTGATCTTTACAATCAAAGCGCCTTCAGTATTCAATTCACTTGTGAAATCAGAGCTTTGCGCAGTTGCAGAAAGAATCATTCTTCCTGTTACATCAAAGACCTGGATTTTGTCACCTTGCTGGATGTTTTTGACAAACAACTGTTTGTTGCTGGCATAGATAATTGTGTTGCCAGTTTCAGCTTTGTCAATCGAAGTCGGCATCCGGTTCAATTCCAGGATAAAACGATCAGTGGTGTTGAGTTCTGTTGAAGGGAATGTGTAAGTATCTGTGAGAAGATTAGTTCTTTCACCAGTTTCTTTATCAAAAAGGATGATGGATTGATAGAAACCTTCGTAGCCTTCATCCAAAGAAATGGTGTAATTGTCTTCTTCTCCTGTTTTAACACCCAGTGCAATTTCCCGATATTCTTTTTTAGGAAGCATTGTGATACAAAGTTCATCGCCT
>JAVBLQ010000140.1:0-4922 GCA_031553435.1 Bacteroidales bacterium
ATGAATTAAATATTAAGTTGTTTACAAGATATTATTAAATTTAGACTTAATTCTTACCATAAATATATACCATACATAATAAATACTGCAAAACAGTTTTCGGATACAAAGCTAAATTGTTTAAAACACTTAAAGAAGAAATCGTGTTTCTTTAGTATTTTAGAATATAACAGGGGTGTTTGTTTCTGTTTCATTCGCGTTTCTCTATGTTTCATATTTGACTTCGAGCTGTGTAACTGACAAAAAAAGTCATAATTTTGTTTTTAGAATTAATTTATTCTAATATTGCAGCTTATTAAATTGACTTATAAATGGTTACCATGAAAAATCATCTATTGTTATCTGTTTTATTATCTTTTCTCTGTTTTTGGGATGTTTTTGCACAGAACAACCGATTATATGGTTCGGGTGAATATGGGGCAGGAGAAATGTCATGTAACTTGATAAACAGTATATGCCAGGATTCTCTCGGATATATCTGGATTGGTACCGAATACGGATTGAATAAGTTTGATGGGATTGCTTTCACTCAATATCTTCATAATGAAAAAGACACAACTTCGCTTCTGGGTAATAATATTCGCAGATTGAAGCTTGAAAACGACAAAACACTTTGGATATGTTGTATTAACGGGTTACAAAATTATCATCCGGAAACAGATATTTTCAACAACGTTCGTGTGCCCGAAAACGGAACACCACTCGTTTCAGATGTACAAAGACTTCGTTCGGGAGAGCTTTGGATTACAACTTCGGGAAGAGGCTTATATAACTTGAAAAAAGATTCATGGGATGCAGAACCTGTTGAAGAAGTGAATAAATTATTTGAAAGACGTTTTTTTAATTGTATTTATGAAGACAGTCAAGGGAATATCTGGATTGGAACCAATTATAACGGTTTGGTTCGTATAAATCCTAAAACTAAAGAAATATATGTTTTTCAAGCTCCCGCTATTCCCGACAATATGATAAATGGTATTCTAGAAGATGGTTTGGGGCAATTATTTGTCAATACAGCTACTTCGATAATGATATTTGACAGAAATTCCGCAAAATTTAATCCGATAGTTTATACGGGAACCGAATATTTATCCATAAGAAATATGGTACTCAGTCGAAAAGGAGGTATTTTCGTCGGTACAGATGGTCAAGGATTAAAATATATTGATGCCATAACGAAAAAAATGAGTCCTGTCGAAAACGGACATACATCATTCAATTTTAATATTGCTAGGATACATGCCTTAATGGAAGACAGAGACATGAATTTATGTTTGGGTTGTTTTCAGAAAGGTATTTTAATGATGCCTAATGAACCGACGCAATTCGGTTTTTGGGGATTTTCGGGCAGAGAGTATAAATTGGGCGGTGCTGTTACTTCCATTTGTAAAGACCAACGAGATAATGTCTGGTGTAGTGTTGATAATGAAGGAATATTTCAGTTTAATGAAAACGGAAAAATAATAAAACATTTACCTCAGCCTCAAGCTACTGTAAAGATATTTGAAGACAGTGAGCGCACCTTATGGGTTAGTTCACATGATAAAGGTTTGACAAAGCTGAATGGAATTACGGGACAATTTGAAGTTATACAGGTTCCTATTAAAGGTTATGTTAAAACAATAGCCGAAGATAAAAATAAAAATCTTTATTTGTCAACTTTCGGTACCGGGTTTATTCGATATAATTTACTCGCCAAAAAGTGGGAAGAAATTGAATTGCAAAACAGAGATTCCCGGAAAGGTGTATTACCTAATCGTTGGATTAATGCTATCATATGTGACTCCAAAGGATTGGTTTGGCTGGGACATTATAAGGGAGTCAGTGTTTATGACCCTAAACAGGACCTCTTCCTGAATTCTGCTTTTGAAGATTCTATTTCTCAACAAATATGTCTTTCTTTAATGGAAGACCGTTTGGGAAATGTTTGGGTCGGTACCTACAATGGCTTGTTTCGAGTTGATGCCAAAACAAAACGAATAAGAAATTACACTACGGAAAACGGACTTTCAAATAATGTAATTTGCGGATTGGTTGAAGACAATTCCGGAGATATATGGTGCAGCACCTTTTGCGGAATCAATCAAATAAAAATAAAAGAAGACCGAATTATCAACTATTATACGGGAAACGGTTTGGTAGATAAGATATATAATCGCGGTGTATATTTTCACGATAAAGAAGACATCATATATTTTGGCGGGAACAGTGGAATTACATTGTTTTCACCTCAAAATATTACTATCGGAAATTATGAGCATCAAATTTTAATAACAAATTTATACATTAATAATCAACAGGTCAATGCAAATACCCTTTCGGGACGAAAACCTGTTTTTACAGGCAGTTTGTCTTATTCGGAAAAGTTTAGGTTTTCTTATGAAGACAATACATTCATGATTGAGTTTTCAACCATGGATTTTAAAAACCCCGAAAATATTCATTATGAATACAGGCTAAAAGAACTAAGCAATGAATGGAGTGCCACACAACCCGGAATAAACAGGATTACATATAATCACTTGTCTCCGGGGAATTATACCTTGGAAGTAAGGGCTTGTAAATACGGCTCCTACTCTCCCGTGAAGCAAATAAAGCTTTCTATTTCACCTCCTTGGTATAAAAGCGTTTGGGCTAACATTATTTATATTTTTCTGTTATTAGGAATCGCTGTGCTTATTATTTATTTGATTCATAAAAAGCGTAAAGAAATTGTCAGTGAAGCTAAACTTCGATTTTTTATCGATATTTCTCATGAAATACGTTCTCCGATGACGCTTATCATCAGTCCGCTTGAAAAATTAATGAAAAGCAATCATGATGAATCAACTATGAGAACGTTGGAAGGAATGCACCGTAATGCCAAACGTATTCTCGGATTAATAAATCAGTTGCTGGACATCAGAAAAATCGATAAAGGTCAAATGCAAATTAAATGCAATGAAACGGATATGGTTCGTTTTATAAATGAACTGGTAGAAGTTTTTGATGACCAAGCAAAAAGAAGAAATATCAAATTCGCATTCGAGCATCACATGGATATACTTCCTGTATGGATAGATAGGAATAACTTCGATAAAGTATTGATGAACATATTGTCGAATGCATTTAAGTTTACACCTGATAAAGGTGAAATTACCATTTTGCTGACTTCGGGTATTGGAGAAGGAAACTGGGGGCCGCTTCGACATTTTGCCGAAATTAGAATTATAGATAGTGGTATTGGCATCGATGAAGATAAAATCGAAAAAATATTTGCGAGATTTTATCAGGCCCAAAATGAATTAACATTTGGTTCCATGGGTTCCGGAATAGGGCTGAATCTTTCCAGAACGCTGGTTGAATTGCATCAGGGAACTATCAGTGCAACCAACAGAAAAGATGCAAAAGGAAGTTGTTTTACCATCCGAATTCCTTTAGGTAAAGACCATCTTAAGAAAGAAAATCTGGCAAAAAATGAGCCCGGTTCCCGATTGATATTGCAAAATGAATCATTTAATCAATCGAAAGAAGTTGCAAAAAAAACCGTTAAAAGTAAAACCAACTATAAAATATTGATAGTTGACGATGAAGATGAAATCAGAGAATATTTGAAAGAAGAATTGCAAGACACTTATAAAATAATTACTGCAAATAACGGTAATGAAGCTTTACAAATGGCACTCTCACAAATGCCGGATTTAATACTTTCGGATGTAGTGATGCCGGAAATGGATGGATTTACTTTTGTGAAAAAATTGAAAAGTAATAGTAATGTAAGTCATATTCCCGTGATTATTTTATCATCCAAAGCCGAGCATGAGGACCGCATGGAAGGACTTGATAAGGGTGCAGACGCATATCTGACTAAACCGTTTAATACCGAAGAACTATCTGTGATGGTTGGAAATTTAATCAATACCAGACAAGTATTGAAAGGAAAATTCTCTGGTGCCCAAGACCAACAAGATAAAGTAAAGTCCGTAGATTTTAAATCGAGTAATGAGATTTTAATGGACCGCATCATGACTATCATCAATGATAATATGAGTAATCCGGAGTTGAATGTTGAGATGCTGGTGTCAAAAGTCGGACTCAGTCGGGTTCAATTACACCGAAAATTGAAAGAATTAACGGGAATCCCCGCCAGTGATTTTATTCGCAATATCAGGTTGAAACAGGCAGCGGAATTATTGAGGGAAAAAAAGATGAATGTTTCTCAGGTTGCATATGCAGTCGGATTTACCAATCAAACACATTTTTCTACGGCTTTCAAGAAATTCTTCGGATTATCGCCAACGGAATACATTGCTCAAGCGGAATGAAAGGGATTCTTTCATTCTGCTTGATTTACAATATTTGTTACAGGTTTACTTATTTCCGAAATCTGCGGGAATTTCGCCCCATGTTTCATTATCCCAATGGATAACTTGAATCTTGTCGATTTCTATTGCCATTATTTTCAAGAAGATTTCTGCTTTTTTCAATTCGGAATTTCTTTTCTTGGATGCGGTTTTCTTATTTATGAACCAGGTAAGAGCTGTGATGCTGTCTGTATAGATAATTTGGGGATGATAATCGGTTTCGATTATATACTTAATGGCAGCAATAACACCGAGAAACTCTCCGATATTCACCGTTTGATTACCAAGGTCTCTGTAAAAAATTTGTTCACCTGTTTTCAAATCGATACCTCTGAAAAGAGTACGCCCGTTCTTTTCAGAATGGGCGCAATCGGTAGTAATACCTTCTGTCGGACGATTCATTTCATCACTCCTTTTTGAATCGGTTGAACATAAAATCCGTCTCTTTCCATTTGTTGCAACAATGATGAAGCTTCTTTTTTGAATTTTTCAATTACGCTTTCTTTGTCTTCAATGTCGTTCCGTGATTGCAGAATTTCAATTACTCCGTCTAAAGTTCGACTGGAAGAAGACTTTCCG
>JAVBLQ010000122.1:0-25711 GCA_031553435.1 Bacteroidales bacterium
CCGTAATTATCAGGGAGTTGCCTGGTACAGGAAGCATTTTACTATTGATCAATCATTGAAAGGCAAATTGATCAATATTTACTTCGAAGCTGCCATGGGGAAAAGCGTTGTTTTTCTCAATGGTAAAAAAGTATTGGAACATCTGGGAGGCTATCTCCCTTTCAGCATAGAGTTAACACAATATGGCATTAAAGCTGGAGATAAATGTCTGATTGCCGTAATGGTTGATAACTCGGATGACAAAAATTATCCTCCGGGGAAAAAACAATCTATGCTGGATTTCGCCTATCACGGAGGAATTTATCGCGATGTCTGGATGATTGCAACCAATCCGTTACACATTACTGATCCGAATAAAGCACAAAAAACAGCAGGAGGCGGAGTTTTTATTCACTATGGTGAAATCAATAAAAAGAAAGCCGAAATATTTATTGATACAGATGTGATCAACGAATCTTCCCAAAAAGAAAACATCACAATAGAAACCAGATTAATTAATCCTAAAGGACTGGTTATCAAAACTATTAAAAATAAAATCACATTGAATGGAGGAGAATCCAATCAAATTAAACAACAAACCTCAATTGAAAATCCCGAATTATGGTATCCTGATAGTCCCACATTATATAAAATAGAATCCAAAATTCTTTCTTCGAATAATACAGTTTTAGATGGCGGGATCAGTAGAATTGGGTTACGTAAAGCTGAATTTAAAGGAAAAGACGGATTTTGGCTGAACGGAGAATTATCCGATAAACTAATCGGAGGAAATCGCCACCAGGATTTTGCTTATGTTGGCAATGCTGTTCCCAACTCACAACATTGGAAAGATGCCAAAAAACTCCGCGATGCCGGCATGCGTATCATCCGCGTAGCACATTATCCTCAGGATCCTTCTTTTATGGATGCCTGTGACGAACTCGGAATGTTTGTTATTGTCGCCACACCCGGATGGCAATATTGGAACAAAGACCCGCAATTTGCGGAATTAGTTTATCAAGATGTCCGGAATATGGTCAAAAGAGACAGGAATCATCCATGTGTCCTCATGTGGGAACCTACCATCAACGAAACCAGGATTCCGCTGGAAGTATCTACGAAAGTCTATCAAACTGTACACGAAGAATATCCTTACCCGGGCTGTTTTTGCACCTCTGATATACATATAGATGGTGTTGCTGATAATTACGAAGTAGTTTACGGTTGGCCTAAAGATGTAGGCACTGTCAACCAATGCATCTTTACCCGCGAATTTGGAGAAAATGTAGACGATTGGTATGCGCACAACAACAATAATCGTGCTTCCAGGAGTTGGGGAGAACGTCCAATGACTGCACAAGCACTTTCTCTGGCAAAATCATATAATGAAATGTATACAGAAAGTCTTCAGTTTATTGGAGGCGCCCTCTGGCATCCATTCGACCATCAACGTGGTTATCACCCGGATCCGTATTGGGGAGGAATCATGGATGCTTTCCGTCAACCGAAATACGCTTACTATATGTTCAAAAGTCAGGTAGATGCAAAACTGAAACATCCAATGTCGGAAACAGGGCCAATGGTATATGTCGCTCATGAAATTTCTCCTTTTTCCAGTCCTGATGTATTAGTATTTACCAATTGTGATGAAGTCAGATTGATTGTTTACGAAAAAGATACACTTGTACAAAAAGTGCAACGAGAAAAATACGGCATGCCCAATCCTCCGGTTATTTTTAAAGATGTGTTTGAATTCTTTGAAATGAGACAACATTCTTATTTTGAAAAAAACTGGCAAATCGTCAGTTTTGTTGCCGAAGGTTTAATTGATGGAAAAGTAGTTTGCACAACTAAAAAAATGCCATCCAGAAGATCAACAAAATTAAGATTATCCATAGATAATGAAGGTCAGCAACTAACCGCCAATGGATCAGATTTTATTCCTGTTATCTGTGAAGTAACAGACGACAATGGAAATGTTCGCCGCTTAGCTAAAGAACAAATCATCTTTACTGTTGAAGGAGAAGGCGAAATCATTGGAGATGAAACTATCGGAGCAAATCCTCGTGCTGTTGAATTTGGCTCTGCTCCTGTATTGATCCGTTCTACCCTTAAACCCGGAAAAATCAAAGTAAAAGCCAGGGTTTGGTTTGAAGGAGAACATACACCTACTCCTGCAGAAATTGAATTTGAAAGCATTACATCTCCACAAAAACTTGTTTATAATGAAATACCCCAGGTCAATCAAACACAAACAAATAATATCAATGCAAAGAAAAGATCTTTAACAGAAGAAGAAAAGAAAAAAGCATTGGATGAAGTAGAAAAACAACAAACAGAATTTGGAGAAAAGAAACAATGAAATAATTTGCCAATTTTCTAATATGCCAATGTGCCAATAAAATGCACTTCAATCAATTGGCACATTAGCATATGGCACATTGAAAAATTATAAAACATGAATAAGTCAATATTCCGCGGAATCATTCCACCCATGATCACTCCTTTGTTGGAGACTGATGCATTAGATGTAAAAGGCGTAGAAAATTTAATAGAACACCTGATTGCCGGAGGTGTCAATGGTATATTTATTTTAGGAACAACAGGAGAAACACAACACTTAAGTTTCAAAATCAGAAAAGAGCTAATCGAAAGAACCTGTAAATGTGTAAATGGCAGAGTCCCGGTTTTAGTTGGAATCACTGATACTTCCATGTATGAAAGTATTGACCTGTCTGAACTTGCCGCAAAACACAATGCAGACGGAGTAGTTGCCGCTCCTCCTTATTATTTTGCTTTGGGACAACCGGAATTGATCGAATATTATGAGTTACTTACCGAAAAATCTGCATTACCTCTGTTCCTGTACAACATGCCTTCACATACCAAAGTGATGATTGAACCCGATACTGTTCTGGCATTATCAAAGAACGAAAAAATCCTAGGATTGAAAGATAGCTCTGCCAATGGAGTATATTTCCATAAACTTCTTCATTTAATGAAAGATCGTCCCGATTTCGCTTTGTTTGTCGGACCAGAAGAAATGATGGCATCCGTCGTATTAATGGGCGCACATGGCGGAGTAACCGGAGGAGCTAATTTATATCCAAAGCTTTTTGTCGATTTATACAATGCTGCAGCAGCCAAAGACATGCAAAAAGTAGCAGTTCTACAAGAAAAAATGATTTCTGTCGGAAATGAATTATATAGCATCGGACGTTTCGGTTCCAGCTATATCAAAGGATTAAAATCTGCACTTGCACTGAAAGGTATTTGCAGTGATTATCTGGCGGCACCTTTCAATATGTTCCAGGAATTGGAAAAAAATAAGGTGCAAAAAGCATTGGAAAAACTGGAGAAAATAATTAATAATTAAAAGTTAAGAATGAAGAATTATGTATTGGGTGCACGGTGCATGGTACACAGTGCACAATATTGGATACAACGCTTTATTTCGTGCACCGTGCACCGTGCACCGCGTACCCTTTTGTCCTTCGCCCTTTGCCTTTTACCCTTCGCCTCATTCGCTCAGACTGCCGATGACGCATATGCACGTCCATTGGTTGATGTATTGAAAGATATTGAAATACAATTCAACATTCAAGTCAAATATGATACTAAAATGATTGACGGGAAAATTCTTACTTATGCTGATTGGCGCATCCGTCCATGGAGTATAGATGAAACAATGAAAGCAGTCCTTGCTCCTTTCGATTACACTTATGTCATGGATAACGGAAAATATAAAATCAAAAATTTCGAATACGCACGAACCAATCCGGCAGAAGGAAAGAAATTCCTGGATTATCTGGAAACTTTATATTCCGACAAAGCCGGTTGGGAGAAACGGAAAGCAGAGATCAAGCCTTGTTTGACAAAGGCTTTACGACTTTCTCCATTGCCGGAAAAACCCAAATCAAACATTATCCTTACCAAACAACGAAAATACAACGGATACACCGTTGAAAATTTTGCAATCGAAACATTGCCGGGCATTTATGTTTGTGGTTCTATTTATAAACCTGAAAAAATCAAAGGAAAATGTCCCGTGATGATCAATCCTAACGGACACTTCGGACAAGGACGTTACCGGGAAGACCAACAAAAACGTTGTGCCATGCAAGCACGTATGGGAATTATTTCCGCCGATTGGGATTTATTCGCCTGGGGTGAAAGTCTGCTGCAATTCGATGGGTCATTGCATCGCCTGAGTGCCGCTCAAAGCATTCAAACATTGAACGCAATCCGTGTACTGGATTATTTACTTTCTTTAAAAGAAGCTGATTCGCAACGGGTTGGAGTTACCGGAGGTTCCGGAGGAGGAAGCATGACAATGATGATGTCAGCCATTGATGACAGAATCACATTAAGTATTCCAACTGTTATGTTATCCTCCCATTTTTCGGGAGGTTGCCCATGCGAAAGCGGAATGCCTACGCATCTTTGCGGACACAGGACTAATAACGCAGAAATCGCAGCCATGTTTGCTCCCAGGCCCCAATTATTTTTGACTGATGGAAAAGATTGGTCATCAACTGTTCCGGAATTAGAACTCCCTTTTATCAAAAGAATTTATGGCTTTTACAATGCCGAAAATAATGTTGAAAATGTTCATTTCCCAAACGAAGGACATGATTATGGTATTTCTAAACGCAAAGCCATGTATGAATTCGTTGCCAAACATTTTCAACTGGACATCAATAAAATCAAAGATAAAGATGGAAATATTGACGAAAGCATTATCACTGTCGAAGAAGAAAAACAAATGTATGCTTTCGGACCTGATGGCGAAAATTTACCTAAAAACGCTATCAAAGGTAAAGACGCTTTAATGAAAATCCTGAAAGAATTGAAAATTGAGAATTGAAAATGAAGAATTTTGAAAAAAAACATATCAGGCGAAAGGCGAAAGGCAAAAGGCAAAGGACATTTTTAGCCCTTTGCCCTTCGCCTTTCGCCCTTATATTTTTCGCCTTTTGCCTTCTGCCTTTCGCCATCTTCGGACAAAACGATCTGAAACTGTGGTACGACAAACCTGCTACCGATTGGAATGAAGCTCTTCCTTTAGGGAATGGCCGCCTGGGAGCAATGGTTTTCGGGGTTCCTGCTGTAGAACATCTACAACTGAATGAAGAAACAATCTGGGCCGGATCTCCCAATAGCAATGCTCACCAACTTGAACCAGGAGTGTTGGACAAAGTCCGGCAACTCATTTTCGAAGGAAAATATGAAGAAGCGCAAGACATCGCCACAGAAAAAATGATGTCGCCCAAAAATCACGGAATGCCGTATCAAACCATGGGAGATGTGTTTATTTCTTTTCCCGGACACAATAATTATACAGACTATTATCGTGATTTAGACATTTCAAATGCATTAGCTTCTGTCAGATATAAAGTGAACGAAACTACTTTCAACCGCGAAGTTTTTACATCCTTCACAGATCAGGTCATCATTGTAAAACTCACAAGTGATAAGCCTGGAAGTATTTCCTGTAATTTATTACTGACGTCTCCTCAGGAAAAACCGGAATGGAAATCTGACAAACAACAACTTGTTTTTGCAGCTATTACTCCTGCTCATGAAAAACAAAGCGGGAAAGTACGCTTCGAAACCAGAATTACACCAAAACTCAAAGGTGGTAAATTTGAAATCAAAGATAATTTACTGACAATAGAAAATGCGGATGAAGCATTGATTTATATATCCATTGCCACTAATTTCAAGAACTACAAAGAATTAACCGTCAATGAATCAGAAAAATGTAAAACATTTTTAGATCAAGCCATTACCAAACCTTACGAAAAAGCCAAGCAAGAACACATGAATTATTTTCACCAATATATGAATCGTGTTTCTTTGAATTTAGGCTCGAATGACGCAGTCAAAAAAACAACCGATGTACGAATCAAAGAATTTGCACAAACTTTTGATCCGCAATTGGTAAGTTTATATTTCCAGTTTGGAAGATACTTATTAATCTCATCTTCTCAACCGGGAACTCAACCTGCTAATTTACAAGGAATCTGGAACGACAGGCTTTTACCTTCATGGGACAGTAAGTATACTTGTAACATCAATCTGGAAATGAATTACTGGCCGGCCGAAGTAACCAATCTCAGCGAAATGCACGAACCCATGCTTCAATTGGTTCGCGAAGTAGCCGAAACAGGAACAAAAACAGCTCAGATGATGTACAATTGCCGTGGTTGGGTGTTGCATCACAACACCGACATCTGGCGAATTACCGGCCCTGTTGACAGAGCAGCATCAGGTATGTGGCCAACCGGAGGCGCCTGGGTGAGCCAACATCTCTGGTACCGTTATTTATACACTGGAGACAAAACATATCTGGCATCCGTTTATCCTGTAATGAAAGAAGCGGCCCGATTCTTTGTCGACTTCCTGATCAAAGAACCAACTCACGGATGGCTGGTTGTATCACCTTCCAATTCACCGGAAAACACACACGCCGGAAGCAATGGAAAAGCTACAATTACCGCAGGCTGCACAATGGATAATCAATTAGTATTTGATCTTTTTTCCAATGTTATTGAAGCTTCAAAAATATTAAATATAGATCCTGTTTTCGCCGACACGCTGAAAACGAAAAGGGATCAATTACCTCCTATGCAAATCGGGCAACATAGTCAATTACAGGAATGGTTATTCGACTGGGATAGTCCCCAAGATGTTCACCGGCATGTTTCCCATTTGTACGGACTATTTCCAAGCAATCAGATATCACCTTACCGTACGCCGGAATTATTTGATGCAGCCAGAACGTCCTTGATTTATCGCGGAGACCCTTCCACCGGTTGGTCCATGGGTTGGAAGGTATGTCTTTGGGCTCGCCTGTTAGACGGTAATCACGCATACAAATTACTGACCGAACAACTCAACTTAGTCTCAACCGGAGAAAAGAAAAAAGGTGGGACTTATGCTAATATGTTCGATGCCCACCCTCCTTTTCAAATCGACGGAAATTTCGGATGCACTGCCGGAATCGCCGAAATGCTGATGCAAAGCCACGACGGATTTATTTATTTACTTCCGGCCCTACCCGATGTCTGGAAAAACGGAAGCATTAAAGGCCTGATCACAAGAGGAGGTTTTGAAATAAACATGGGTTGGAAAGAAGGAAGAATAAACAACCTCACCATTTATTCCAGATACGGAGGTAATTGTCGTTTGCGCGTAAAAAATCAATTGGAAGGGAAAGGCTTGAAACAAGCCAAAGGCAATAATTCCAACTCCCTGTATTCGCTCCCCGGGATCAAACAACCGCTTATTTCCGAAAAAGCCAAGTTGAATAAAATAAATTTAGAACAAACTTATTTATATGATATTCAAACGGAAAAAGGAAAAACATACGAACTAAAAATGAAAAATTAAAAAGACCATATTTATGGCAAAAATAAACGTAACAGGCACCGACATAACAATCATTCAGATTGCCGACTCAGATTATATATCTCTCACAGACATGGCACACAGCCAAATGGAGGAACATATCATTATAAAATGGCTTAGCCTGAAAAGTACTATTGAATATATCGGCGAATGGGAAATCCTGTTCAATCCCAATTTTAATTATACCGAATTCGGTACAATTAAAAATTCAGCGGGAAGTAATAATTTTGTTCTTTCTGTAAAACAATGGATTGCAAGAACAAATGCTATTGGAATTACAGCAAAGGCCGGTCGTTATGGTGGAACATATGCCCATAAAGATATTGCATTTCATTTTGGCATGTGGATAAGCGCTCGGTTTCAACTATTATTAGTTAAAGAATTTCAGCGTCTCAAAGAGCTGGAGCAACAGCAAATCGGCTGGAGCGCAAAACGCGAACTGGCCAAAATCAATTACCATATTCATACTGATGCCGTAAAGCAAAATCTTATTCCTACCGAGTTGACATCCCAACAAATTAATATCATTTATGCCAGTGAAGCCGATGTCCTTAATGTTGCCCTATTTGGAATAACAGCGAAACAATGGCGCGAAGCAAATTCAGACCTGAAAGGGAATATTCGTGACTATGCCACAATCAACGAACTGATATGTTTGTCTAATATGGAAAATTTGAATGCTGTATTTATCAATGAAGGACTTTCTCAAAAAGAACGATTAATAAAGCTGAACCAAATAGCTATTCAACAGATGAAAGTGTTGCATGAAGTTGAAAATCGCAAATTACTGAAATAAATTTCCTTGCAATCAGGCAAGACTATATTGTAATATTTACATCCCGCAGGGATGTGTAAAAAAATAATAAATCAATGAAAAAATTATTTGTAACATCATTCAAATCATTCCGTGCACCGTGCACCGTGCACCATGCACCCATCATCCTTCGCCTTTTGCCCTTCGCCCTTTGCCTCCTTCTGCTTTCCTGCGGACAAAAGCAAAAAGAGCAGGCAAAAGAACTGAATTGGGCTGAAAAAATGGCACAATCAGAGATGAAACGTTTCCCTGAAGCATGGATGATTGAAAAAGCCAAACAACCACGCTGGGGATATACACACGGCTGTGTCGCAAAAGCCGTACTGGATTTATTCGATTATTCAGGTGACAGTATATACTACAAATATGCTAAAGGTTATGCAGATACACTGATCACCGATTCCGGAACAATCAAAACCTATCAGGTGAACAAATTCAATATTGACAACATCAATCCGGGAAAAATACTTTTCCGTTTATATAAATCTACCGGAGAGCAAAAATACAAAACAGCTATCGATTCGCTTATTTATCAGATGTCTATGCATCCACGCACCAGTGAAGGCGGTTTCTGGCACAAAAAAGTATATCCTCACCAAATGTGGCTAGATGGATTATACATGGCTTCTCCTTTCCTTGCCGAATACGCAAAAGATTTCAATCATCCTGAAATATTCGATGATGTCGTTAAACAAATCACATTGATGGCAAAGCATTCTTATGACCCCACTTCCGGATTATTTTACCATGGTTGGGATGAAAGCCGGGAACAAAAATGGGCCAATAAAGAAACCGGACAATCTCCTAATTTTTGGTCAAGAAGCATCGGTTGGTATGCTATGGCAATAGTTGATGTGTTAGACTTCTTGCCTGAAAATCATCCGGGCAGAAAAGATGTCATCACCATAGCCGACACGTTGGCCAAAGGTATTTGCAAATGGCAGGATGCAAAAACAGGCGTTTGGTACCAGGTTACCGATAAAGGAGACAAACAAGGAAACTACCTTGAATCATCCGGTTCCTGTATGTTTGTTTATTTTCTATATAAATCCATTTCAAATGGCTACATAAGTAAAGACTACTTGAACTGTGCCAACAAAGGTTTCAACGGAATCATCAAAGAATTTATCAAAGACGAGCCTGACGGAACAATCACCATTACCAATTGCGTTTCCGTTTCCGGTTTAGGAGGAGAGAAAAAATACCGCGACGGTACTTTTGAATATTATATCAGTGAACCGGTCATTGAAAACGACCCGAAATCGACATCCTCGTTCATTTGGGCAGCATTAGAAAAATTGAAAATGAAAAATTGAAAATGAAAAACTTACTATCATACATTATCCCTTCGTGCACCGCGCACCGTACATCGTGCACCCTTTTCCTTTGTGTTTTTGTGTCTTTGTGTTTTGGACAACGAAATACCGATCCCATAGAAACTCCCTGGGAAAACGGGAAATTAAAAGTGAGCGAAAATCATCGTTATCTTCAACATGAGAATGGTAAACCATTTTTCTGGCTGGGAGAAACAGCCTGGCTACTACCCTCTCGATCCAATCGCGATGAAGTAGACTTTTTCATGAGTAAAACACGAAAAAACGGATATAATGTGGTGCAAATATCTACTTTACACAACATTCCTTCCATGAATGTTTATGGACATTGGGCGCTTCCCAATGGATTTGATTTCTCAGGTATTGACAAAAAAGGAGAATATAATTACTGGCAACATGTTGATTATATCGTAAAAAAAGCGCAATCAGCCGGCATCTATATCGGGATTGTATGCGTTTGGGGAGGCCCTGTTCAGGCCGGACAAATGTCGGTCGATGATGCTAAAAAATATGGAAAATTCCTGGCCGAACGTTACAAATCATCTCCCAATATCATCTGGATTATCGGAGGAGATATTCCCGGCAGCACCAAACGCGAAGTTTGGGAAGCACTTGCAACCACCATTCGTGCCATTGATTCCGATCATTTAATGACATTTCATCCAAGAGGAAGAACGAGCTCTGTTACCTGGTTCAACAGTGAACCCTGGTTAGATTTCAATATGTTTCAATCCGGACACCGTCGCTACGGACAGCGCAAAGGCGATGGCGATTATCCTATCGAAGAAAATACCGAAGAAGATAACTGGCGTTTTGTGGAACGCGGTCTTACGGCTACACCATTGAAACCGATTATTGATGGCGAACCCTCTTATGAAGATATTCCACACGGCCTGCATGATTCCGGCGAACGTCGCTGGCAAGCGGAAGATGTGCGACGGTATGCTTATTGGGCGGTTTTTGCCGGAGCATTCGGACATACTTATGGTCACAATTCCACAATGCAAATGCTTCGTCCTGGTTATTCAGCTTCTTTCGGGGCACAAAAACCGTGGTGGGAAGCATTGGACGATCCGGGATGCCAGGAAATGAAGTATGTTAAAAAACTGATGCTGGCTTTTCCATTTTTTGACAGAATTCCTGATCAATCGGTTATTTCCGGTCAAAACGGAGCACAATATGAACGCGTTATCGCCACCCGCGGAAAAGATTATATCCTTGTCTATAATTACACCAACCGGTTAACGGAAATTGATATGACAAAAATTTCCGGAGCCAGAAAAAAGGCCTGGTGGTATAGTCCCATCAATGGAAACATTGAATATATCGGCGAATTTAATAATGGTAAAAACAAATTCATCCACGATAGCGGTTATCATCCCGGAAACGATTGGGTGTTAATTATTACCGACGCATCTAAAAACTATGTGGAAGACAATTTGAAATAAAATATGCACACATGAAACGAATTATTTTATTACTAACACTCATTTTTGCTATATCAATCGTTGAAGCTCAAAATGAGCAGGTTGACTGGAAGGCCCAATGGATAGGCATGGACAGAACCTTTCCCGGTGATAGCCTGACTTCCCATTCACGTTTGGCTGCAAGATACCTGAGAAAAGAATTTTCTGGCGCTAAAGAAATAAAATCTGCCAAAGCATATATTTCAGGATTAGGATTATATGAATTGTATATCAACGGAAAACAAATCGGAGACCAGGTTTTATCCCCGGTCCCAACCGATTACAGGAAATCTGTGATGTTTAACTCATTTGATGTTACTCAGTATCTTCAAAAAGGGAAAAATGCCATTGGCGTAGTATTAGGCAATGGACGTTTTTTTAACATGCGTCAAAACTACAAACCACACAAAATATTGACTTTTGGATTTCCAAAATTAATATTTCAAATGGAAATAGAATATACCGATGGCAGCCGTCAAACCATTATCAGCGACCAAACCTGGAAAATATCCGTCAATGGACCAATTATTTCCAATAATGACTTCGACGGAGAAGAATATGATGCGCGTAAAGAAATGCCAGGCTGGAATAAAACCGGATTCAACGATTCCAAATGGATGAAATCCGGATTGGTTCAAGCTCCCGGAGGAACATTGACCGCACAAAAAACCGGGAACATGAAAATCCATGAAATTCTCAAACCTGTTGGGATCAAACACTTACAAGCAGATACTTTCATTCTGGATTTGGGACAAAATATGGTGGGATGGCTACAATTGAAAGCCAAAGGAATCAAAGGAACCGAAATCAAACTTCGTTTTGCCGAAAGCCTGAAAAAAGACGGACGTTTATATACTGACAACCTGAGAAGCGCCTGGTGTACAGACACCTATACAATGAAAGGAGATGGACTGGAAACATGGCAACCAAGTTTTGTCTGGCACGGATTCCGCTATGTGCAAATTACAGGATATCCCGGAACACCAACCGTCAACGATTTTGAAGGAAAAGTGATTTACGATGACATGAAAACCATTGGTTCATTTGAATCATCTAATCCTTTATTGAATCAAATTTATAAAAATGCATATTGGGGAATCCGCGGAAATTATAAAGGAATCCCGCTGGATTGCCCGCAACGTGACGAACGTCAGCCCTGGCTATGCGATCATGCGATGGGAAGTCTTGGAGAAAGTTTCATTTTCGACAACCAAAATTTGTATGTCAAATGGATGGATGATATCCGCGAATCTCAAAAAGAAGACGGACAACTATCAGATATTGCCCCTCCTTTCTACATGACTTATTACAGTGACAACATGACATGGCCGGGAACTTACCTCTTAACCGGTGATATGATTTACTCGCAATTCGGCAATCCGGAACCTATCATCAAGCATTATCCATACATGAAAAAATGGATGGATTATATGAAAAGCAAATACATGCAGAATTATATTATTACCAAAGATAAATATGGCGATTGGTGCGTCCCGCCCGAATCTCAGGAATTGATTCATTCAAAAGATCCTGCACGTAAAACAGACGGCGCTTTGATTGCCACTGCTTATTATTACAAATTATTACAAATCATGCAAAAATTCGCCAGATTAAGCGGAAATGATGCTGATATTCCTGGTTATGTGGCATTATCCAACAATATCCGAAAAGCGTTCAATGATAAATTTTATAATGAAAAAGAACAATTTTATGGAAACAATACTGTCACATCCAATCTACTGCCACTAACCTTCGGAATGGTTGACGATGACAAAGCAGATATTGTTTTCAAACAAATTACTTATAAAATTGCAACAACCGACAAACTTCATCTGAGCACAGGAGTCATAGGCACTCAGTGGCTCATGCGCGAATTAACCCAAAGAGGCTGTGCCGATGTAGCATATTCTCTTGCAGCACAAAATACTTATCCGAGTTGGGGATATATGGTTGAAAAAGGAGCTACTACTATCTGGGAACTTTGGAATGGAGACACTGCCAGTCCGAAAATGAATTCTCAAAACCATGTAATGCTTTTAGGCGACCTGATTGCCTGGATGTATGAAGATCTGGCAGGAATCAAAAGCCACAAAAATTATCCCGGCTTCAAAATGTTATGGATGAAACCCAATCCTACGGAAACATTAACCTATGTCAAAGCCGGTTATCAAACTCCACAAGGAGAAGTCAAAAGCGATTGGGACTTAACAAATGGAATATTTGCCTGGAAAATTACTATTCCGGCAAATACAAGAGCCAATATCTTAATTCCGGCATCTTCCGTTGATGATATCACACAATCCGGAAATCCTGTAATGAAAACACCTGGACTTAAATTTGTCCGTATAGAAGAAGAAAGAATAAATCTTGAAATCGGCCCTGGAAACTATACTTTCAAATGTAAATATGGCGAAGCGAAAAATCGCTGGAAAAGAGGTGTTTCAGTACAAGAATACATCTGCGAAAAACCTTCTTTCCCCGAAAGCCATGCTTCTACAATCGCAGAAACCAAGGAAGGGCATTTGATTGCTTCCTGGTTTGGCGGAACAAAAGAACGCAATCCGGATGTTTGCATCTGGGTTAGCAGATTGATCAATAATAGATGGACAGAACCGCAAAACGTGGCCAATGGAATTATCAATGACACGCTGCGTTATGCCTGCTGGAATCCGGTTCTTTACCAGATTCCCAACGGAGAATTGCAACTGTATTATAAAGTCGGGCCGAATGTAGGTGGATGGAAAGGAAAAATAATCACTTCCAACGATGGCGGAATTACCTGGTCACAACCCAAAGATTTACCGGGAGGATTCATTGGCCCGGTAAAAAATAAGCCTGTTTTATTGAAAGACGGAACGTTAATGTGCCCGTCCAGCACCGAAGGTAACGGTTGGAAAGTGCATTTCGAAGTAAGCAAAGATTGGGGTAAAACATGGGAAAAAATTGGCCCAATCAATAACGGAAAAGATTTCAATACCATCCAGCCATCCATTTTAACATATCCCGGTGGAAAATTGCAAATTCTTTGTCGGAGCAAGGAAAGAAGCATTATTGAATCCTGGTCCGGAGACAATGGAAAAACATGGTCGCCTATGGCAAAAACCATGCTGCCAAACAATAATTCCGGAACAGACGCCGTAACATTACAAGATGGCCGGCAACTATTAGTATACAACCACGTCCTGCCACACGACACATTGAAAAACGGAAAAGGTGCACGTACACCCCTGAATGTTGCTGTCTCTTATGATGGAAAAATATGGTATGCCGCCCTGGTATTGGAAGATTCGCCCATCAGCCAGTATTCTTATCCTTCTGTGATTCAATCCAAAGATGGAATGGTTCACATTGTTTACACCTGGAGAAGAAAAGCAATCAAATATGTAAAAATCGACCCGAACCAACTAGTCTTGTCAAAAATCAAAAACATGCAATGGCCGGATGACAGAGAAACTTCTGAAGTCCAGATTATCAATACGAATCGGTTCAAAGTCTCTGTATGCGACTGGATGATGTTAAAACGCCAGAAAATCGGAGCAATGGAATTAGCATCGGAAATCGGATCCGACGGACTCGAACTGGACATGGGTGGCTTAGGAAAACGCGTTTCATTTGACAATAAACTCACCGACAAACATTTTCAAAAACAGTTTATATCTGAATGTAACCGAAACGGCATTGAATTCAGTTCGATGGCTATGTCTGCTTTTTACGGACAATCTTTTGCTAAACGTGATAACTACGAAGCATTGATCGATGAATGTATTACCTCCATGAAAGCCCTGGGTATCAAAGTTGCATTCCTGCCGATGGGAAATGCCAGCGATTTAGTTAAAGAACCGGAATTGTACCCTGAAATCGTCAAACGCTTGAAAGTTGTTGCTAAAAAAGCAGAAGCTGCCGGAGTAATTATTGGCATCGAAACCAATTTACCTACAGGAAAAGAAGCCAGATTGATAGATGAAATCAAATCTCCATCCATCAAAAGTTATGTCAATTTCTCCAGCATTCTGAAACGAAACGAAGACATTATCAAAGCATTGAAAACATTAGGAAAAGACCGGATTGTACAAATCCATGTTTCCAATACAGACGGGCATTGGATACAAAATGATCCGGAATTGGATATGGTCAAAGTAAAAGAAACATTGGATAAAATGGGATGGAGAGGCTGGTTAGTTGTTGAACGTTCACGCGATACCACCGATGTCCATAATGTTAAATGGAATTACGGTGCAAATGCCCGATACTTAAAATCTGTATTTCAATGATAATGAAACACGAAGACACAAAGACACTAATAAAAAAGGCTAAAGGCAAAGGGCGAAGGGCTAAAAAAATTCTTCTCTATACTAAATTCTTCTGTGCATCATTTTCCTTTCGCCCTTCACCCTTAGCCCTTAGCCAGAGATTATCGGTCAAGCCTGCAATGACAGTCTTTTTATTATTCTTGATCATTCTTTCAAGCTGCAAAACACAAACGAAGAAAGAACAGGAAGAACCATCTATAAGGATAATGGAAATTATAGGTAGTGAAAATATATCCCCAGATAAATTATTGACAATCTGTAAAAATAAAGATTTAAATGCATCTGTTTATCAGTGGAAAAATCATCTCATTTTATATGGAATTTTCAATGATATAACAGAAAGTGATATTTTAAAAGAATATCCGGAAACAACTATTAAAACATATAAAGAGCCTTTTTACCAATTCGATCGCAGCATGTGTGACGATCAAACTACAGTTGATGAATGGGATCATATCATCATGACAGCCAACCTGGTAGAAGATCCGAAAATGCAACAGGAATACATGGATTATCACGCCACACAATTCGAAAAATGGCCGGAAGTTGCCAAAGGTTTTTGCAATGCCAATTTCCAACAACTCCTGGTTTTTAAAGATGGGCGACAATTAATGTTAATTATCAGTATTCCTAAAGGCACTAATCTGGATGAGTTAAATCCGAAAACAACTGAGAATAATCCCAGAGTTGATGAATGGAACGCCATTATGTCCCAATATCAGGAAGGAATTGAAGAAACTGAACCCGGCGAAACCTGGGTCGTTTTTCAATGTGCCAATGAATAAAATATAGGCATATTAAATTATTAAAAAATTATGCGACAGACTAATTATCAATTATTCGATTTTCTTGATTTCGATCCGGCATTGAATGAAGGAGATATATTGTGGAGGGCTTGTACTCCAACTCATATTGAAGAGAAAAACAACGAAGTATTCATCTTCGTTCCTTTTCAAAAACAAAACAATTCCAATGAAATTACGCCGGATTTATCCATAAAACGTAAAAATTATGAGCTGCGAATCAAAGCATTCGGCAACAAGATTTTACGCGTTTCAATGGCCTTGGAAGGAAACATTCAGGAAGAATCTGAAATGTTATCTTTATCTTCTGATTTAAAAATCAATCCACTTACATTTGAAAAAAATGAAAAAGAATGGATTATAAAAGATACCAAAGGCACTAAAAAAGCAATCATCAATTTTGGTCAGCCGGAAACAGCCTGGTGGAGCGATTTACAACCAGGACCACAAGAAAGCATTGACATCCGTTTCTTTCCTGATGGTAAAAAGGAAATAAAAATTTCGACCTATGATATGTTCTCCCCCACCCGCCACGACGCTTTTGCACTGGCATTTGTGGAAAGAAACGGTAAGCCGCATCGAACAACCTGTTCTTTCCATGCCGATCCTGAAGAATGTTTTGTCGGAACAGGAGAACGCTTCGCGAAAATGGATTTATCCGGAAAAACGGTTCAATTACGTAATCAGGATGGACAAGGTGTTAATAATCGCAGAACATATAAAAACATTCCGTTTTACATGTCTACCAGCATGTACGGACAATTTACCCACACTACCTCATTTGTTAAATTCTCATTGGCAGAACATTCTACACGCTCTGTTCAAACAATGGTTGAAGAACCAGTCATTGACTTTTTCCTCATTGGGGGAGATACATTTGAAGAGATACTTTATGGTTATCGTCAGTTAACAGGATTCCCATCTATGCCTCCATTATGGAGTTTTGGTGTATGGATGAGCCGCATGACCTATTTTTCTGCCGATGAAGTCAATGAAATCTGTGACCAACTACGCAAAGAAAATTATCCTTGCGACGTAATTCACTTAGACACAGGATGGTTCGAAACAGACTGGCTCTGTGAATGGAAATTCAATGAAAAACGTTTTCCAAATCCCGAAAAGTTCATTCACAATCTAAAAGAAAAAGGATTTCGCGTAAGTCTCTGGCAATTACCTTATATCGCCTATGATGCAGAACAATATGAAGAAGCAAAAGCGAATAACTACATCAGTAAAAGTGAAAGAAAAATACAAGGTGCATCCAACTTCAGTGTGCAAGATTATGCCGGAACCATAGATTTTACATATGATAAAGCAACAGAATGGTATAAAGGCTTGTTGAAAAAACTACTCGATATGGGAGTTGTTTGTATCAAAACTGATTTTGGAGAAGACATCCATCTGGATGCAGCATATCATTCCATGAGTCCGGACAAACTACATAATCTATATCCTTTGCTTTATCAAAAAGCAGCTTACGAAATTACCAAAGATATCACTGGTTATGGAATTATCTGGGCCCGGGCAGGTTGGGCAGGATGTCAACGCTATCCATTACATTGGGGTGGAGATTCGGCATGCTCCTGGGATGGATTAGCCGGCTCATTGAAAGGAGGATTACATCTCGGACTTTCCGGATTCGGATTCTGGAGTCACGATGTTCCCGGATTTCATGGAGTTCCCAATTTTATGAACTCTGTATTACCGGATGATATTTACGTGCGCTGGACTCAATTCGGCGTATTTACATCTCATATCCGTTATCACGGTTCTCATAAGCGAGAACCCTGGCACTATCCGAATATTGCTCATATTATTAAAGATTGGTGGAAACTTCGATATAAATTAATTCCATATATTCTGGAGCAAAGTGAAAAAGCCACAAAAACAGGTTATCCGGTTTTGCGCGCATTGATGATGCATCATCCTGAAGACAAAACTTGTCATCATATCGACGACCAATATTATTTCGGCGATAATATACTTGTTGCTCCTGTGATGAATTCCGAAAACAAACGGGATATTTATTTGCCCGAAGGAAAATGGGTGCATTTCTTCACTAAAGAAATCTTTGAAGGAAATCAATGGTTGAAAAATGTGGAAGTGCCCTTGGAAGAAATGCCGGTGTTTGTCAAATACGGCGCTTCCATCCCTATGTATCCTGAAGAAGTCAATTGTACTGACGAAATGAACTTAACAAAAACTATAAACATAATTTTTGAGTAGACAAGTAAAACAAGTTGATAAGTAAACCGACTCATCAAACTTGTTTACTCGTTTACTCGTCTACTAAAAAATATGGAAATGTGGAAATCAAATTTTGAAGAATCAAAAAAGCGCTACATGGACTGGTGGAACCAGAAAGGAATTGTCCTCACTATGTGGGAACACCTAGATAAAGAAGGTGCTCCATACGCTAATATCCTCGAACCTGCAAAAGCAAAGGATCTGAATCAATTTTGGTTTGATCCGGAATGGAGATCTGACTACTTAAATTATAAAATGTCAAAATACTCCTACAAAGCAGATATTCTTCCTGTTGCTAACACACAATTGGGGCCTGGCTCATTAGGTGCAATTCTGGGAGCTGAACTTGAAGGACGGGAAGATACTATCTGGATACGTGAAAATCTGGGCTTTGACGGAACAATTAATTTTGACGAAAAAAATAAATGGTGGCAACTTCACCTGGATTTACTCCGTAAATGCAAAGAAAAAGCCAATGGTAATTATATGATCGGATGCCCCGATTTAGTAGAAGGTTTAGATGTATTAGCAAGTTTAAAAGGATCTGATAATGTATTAATGGATTTAATGATTGATCCTGATAATACTTTACAACAACTCCAAGGAATTAATAATGCGTATTTTAAAGTTTTCGATCAGATTTATGATATCATCAATGAAGACGGAGAAATGGCTTTCTGTTATTTTTCAATTTGGGGGCCAGGCAAAGTTTCCAAACTACAATGTGATATCTCTATCATGATTTCGGAAGATGATTTCCGGACATTTGCTTTTCCTTTTTTACAAGAACAATGCAACAAGCTGGATTATACGCTTTACCATTTAGATGGTGTAGATGCCATTCGCCATTTAGATACCGTACTGGAATTAAAAAACCTGAATGCCGTACAATGGACTCCGGGAGTTGGACAGCCTCAGGGTGGAAGTCCTCAATGGTATGATTTATACAAAAAAATATTGGCCGGAGGAAAATCCGTGATGGCCAACTGGGTCACATTAAATGAACTCCAACCTTTGCTTGACAATGTAGGAAATCAAGGACTTAATATTCAAATGGACTTCAAATCTGAACATGAAATAGATGAAGCCCTTAAAATAATTTCTAGTTACGAGTGACAAGTTACAAGTTATAGAACTCACCCTACTTCTGTAGCCTGTAACTTGTAACTTGTAACTCGTAACTGATAACTAAAAAACACACATGAAGAACCTAATCGAATTAACAACTTTAGATCTCACGGTCATTATTATTTATGTCGTGATACTATTAGGAATTGCTTATTGGGCAAGTTTCCGAAAAAAAGACAAAGATGGCAACCTTTTTTTAGCCGATAAATCACTTGGATGGTTTGCTATCGGACTTACTATGTGGGGAACAAATGTCGGCCCATCAATGTTAATAGCCAATGCCAGCAGCGGATTTGAAAGCGGTATTGTAGCCGGTAATTTTTCATGGTATGCATTTCCCTTTATTTGCTTGCTAGCTTTTGTATTTGCCCCTCGATACCTCGGAGCGCAAGTAATGACACTCCCTGAATATATGGGCAAACGCTTTGGTGACAATACGAGAAAATATATCGCATGGTACACCGTAATCACCATCCTGATTTCATGGTTGGGATTAACATTGTTTTGCGGAGGTGTATTTATGTCCCAAATACTAGATCTGCCATTATGGATGTGTATTATCATATTAGTTCTGGTTGCTGCTGCATTCACAATAGCTGGCGGACTGAAAGCCATAGCTTACACCAATGTATTTCAAATGTTATTATTGATAGGAGTTTCCATCCTGTTAGTAGTAATCGCTGTAAATAAAATCGGAGGGATCGACAGAATAGTCGCAGAAGTACCTTCCCACTATTGGAATCTGGCACAGCCATTGAGCGATCCAAATTTTCCCTGGTTGGCAATATTGATTGGTTATCCGATCATGGGTGTTTGGTTCTGGTGCACAGACCAGTCTATGGTACAATCTGTATTGGGTGCTAAATGTCTCAAAAACGGACAACTGGGAGCAAATTTCTGTGCATGGTTAAAACTCATTGACATTCCTTTGTTCATATTTCCCGGAGTCCTTTGTTTCCTATTAATACCAAACTTGTCCAACTCCACAGATGCATATTTACAACTAGTGGAAAAAGTATTGCCTCCCGGATTAATCGGATTAGTAATTGTTGTTATGATGGCAGCATTGATCAGTACTGTTGGATCGGCGCTCAATTCGTTAAGCACAGTATTCACAATGGACATTTATGTAAAAAAATACAAACCCAATGCAACCAATAAGGAAATAACACGAATCGGGAGATACATTGTACTTATAGGATCTGTACTATCTATATTTCTGGCTATTGGCATCACACAAATACAAGGGCTCAGCTTTTTCAACATATTTCAATCAGTATTAGGATTTATTGCACCTCCGATGTCAGCAGCCTTCCTTTTTGCTGTTTTCTGGAAAAAAACATCAACAAAAGCGATTAATTTGGTACTAACTGCCGGAACAGTTTTTAGTCTTGGAATTGGAATATTATATTATTGCGGATATATACTTCAGGGATTACACTTTTTATATCTTTCATTTTTTATCTTTGTAGCTTTATGTTGTTTCATTCTCATTTACTCAATACTGGACAAAACAACTTCAAGCTCAACATTAGATTATAAGCCCATAAAAGTTTATAAAAATGTAAAAATAGCCTGGATTATATTAATTTTTGTAATGATCGGATTGTATATGTATTTTAATGGACATTAATAATGGTGAAAGGGAAATATGTTTCACATACGAAGTTTCACCTTTCACCTCTCACTAAAAAGAACTAACGATGAACCAACTTTTAGAAAAACTACTCGAATGTGTTGAATTTGGTAAAATAAACCAATCATCACCCTATCCCCCGCAAATGAAAGATATGCCGGGAGCAGACGAATACACAAAAGAAGCTCTGGAAAAAGGAGTCTCTCCTTCCGACATCATGAACCTGGCACTCATTGAAGCTATGAACAGGGTAGGACAAAAATTCTCTGAAAACAAGATTTTTGTTCCTCAAATGTTATTATCCGCTAAAGCGATGAGCACTTCAATGGTACATCTGAAACCCTATTTTCAAACCGGTGAAGTAAAACGAAAAGGAACCTTCATCATTGGAACTGTTTTCGGAGACTTACATGATATCGGGAAAAATCTTTTCGCAATGATGGTCGAAGGAGCCGGTTGGGAAGTGATTGATCTCGGTATTGATGTCAAACCCGAACAATTTGCCGAAGCAATTAAAGAATATCCCAAATCCGTAGTAGGAATTTCCGCTCTTTTAACAACTACAATGACCAACATGCAATCCGCAATTATGGCTATAAAAAAAGTAGATCCCAGCACTAAAATCATAGTTGGAGGAGCTCCTTTAAATGCTGAATTTGCAAAATCTATCGGTGCCGATGCCTACGGAAAAGATCCGCAGGAAGGCGTAAATTGGTTGGACACTTTAAATTAATATGCCAATTATTCAATATACCAATGTGCTAATGAAATGTGCACAATAATATTGGCAAATTGGCAAATTAAAATTATTTTTTATGAACCACTGGACAAAAAAAGTTTTAGAAAGCAACAAACGTCTTGCCATACCCATCATGACCCATCCGGGAATCGAGGCGCTCGGCAAAACAGTTAAAGATGCTGTTACTGATGGAAATACACACTATGAAGCCATCAAATATTTAGCAGAAAACTATGACACAGCCGCTTGTACCGTAATCATGGACTTAACAGTCGAAGCCGAAGCTTTTGGTGCGAAAGTGAAAATGCCGGATGATGAAGTGCCTTCCGTCATCGGACGTTTAGTTTCCGGCGAAGCATCCGTTAATGCGCTCCAAATCCCCGACCTTACTCAGGGACGCATTCCGCAATATCTCCTGGCCAATAAATTAGCAGCAGAAAATATTAAAAGTAAACCGGTATTCTCAGGATGTATCGGCCCTTATTCACTAGCCGGCAGACTTTATGACATGTCGGAAATCATGATCGCTATTTACATCGAACCGGATACCATTTTGAACTTATTATCAAAATGTACGCAATTCCTGATCAATTATTGTAAAGCCTTAAAAGCTACAGGAACAAATGGCGTAGTGATTGCTGAACCTGCTGCCGGATTGCTATCCAACGAAGATTGCATGGCTTATTCAACCATATTTGTCAAACAAATTGTGGAAGCCGTACAGGATGAAAAATTTACGGTAATCCTGCACAACTGCGGAAATACCGGCCAATGTACCCATGCAATGATTGAAAGTGGCGCCTATGCATTACATTTCGGTAATGCGATTGACATGGAAGGTGTTCTAAAAGCTTGTCCTTCTGATATTATTGTTATGGGAAATTTGAGTCCCGTTGCTGTTTTCAAACAAGGAACTCCGGAAACTGTCAAAGCTGAAACATCCAAATTACTGGAACAAGGAAAGAATTACAAAAACTTCGTCATCTCCAGTGGTTGCGATATTCCGCCACACATTCCCGAAGAAAATATCAGAGCGTTCTTTGATATAATTCATTCATAGTGAAAGGTGAAAAGTGAAATCGCTTCGCTCCTTGTGAAACAAAGTGATTTTTCACCTTTCACCTTGCACCTTTCACCTTGAAATATGCAAGCACTCAACAATTTTCAGACATATCATTTTGACTTCGAAGAAGTTTGTCCCACAGACGAAGAAATAAAATCATTCCTGAAGTTCAATGATACGGACGAAAAACATCCTATTAATCAGTTTTTAAAAGAAATCTTTCCCGAAATAAGTTCCAACAAAAACATTTCGGGAGGCTACATTATTCGCAAAGCCGATTCAATTCACATCAAAGAAGGCATTATTGAGATCGGGAATACCAAGCTAAACACAGGCTCACAAATCTGCGGCTACATGAAAGAAGCTTCTTTTGTTGCGCTTTTTCTTTGTACCGCAGGAGAAACATTTACCCGGTTAACAAAAAAATTCAATGCCACAGGCGATCTTCTGGAAGCCTATCTCATTGACTCAATCGGTTCGCTAACCGTAGAAAAAGCGATGGATAAGATCCATGAGGATCTCGAAAAAAAAATGGATGAAAAAGAATTTAAAATCAGTAACCGTTACAGTCCCGGTTATTGCAACTGGGCTTTAACAGGACAAAAATTATTGTTTGAATTAATCGACAAAAATCCTGTCCACATCTCTCTCAGCGACTCATGCCTGATGACACCGATCAAATCCGTAAGCGGAATAATCGGCATCGGAAAAGATATAAAAAAGAGACCGTATGCTTGTCAAATTTGTCAAAATACACTGTGTATTTATCGAAAAATAATTAAAAAGTGAATGGTGTATTTCAAGCTGTTGTTAGTATTCATAATTATAAAATTTTATTTTTCATCAAACTGGATTTTATTACTTTTTCAAAGGCGATAATCTGGTATAGAAGCCCTCCCCTGCTTTTGCTATATATGCCTGATTGAAGTATTCGGCGATACTCACTTCTATGTATGGTTCTTTGAGAATTGTGGAACTTGGACCATCCGGATTCTTTTTCCGATAAAAATAAAAAGTATCTTTTCCATAATCAGGATAAGCCGTTTCTTTTTCCATCTTGAATTTTACTTGATGGAAATCAAGTACATTTCCATTGTAAATCAAGTATATTTCGTCGGGATTCTCTGGATTGAATAAAAAAGTGGAACTTACGTTGGCACCGACTTCCACATAATCAACACTATCGGACAACGTCATCAAACACTCCCTGCTAAAAAGTATATAGCCAATATCTTCGATGGGAGTTCTAATCGTTTTGACATACACACCAACTTCAGGAATGTAATATACTTCTTCTCTGGGTGTGTGTATAGTTTTTATGTACCAACCTATTAATAATAGAATAAAAACAATAAATACGCCAATAGAAATCAAAATCTTTTTCCACATATTAATTATTTTAAGAGTGATGGAGCTATCATCATCATTATAAAAGCTTTATGAGCAATACTTGAAATAGATCCGGACAAATTATTCAAAGATACTAAATCTTGCAATTATATCAATGCGTAATCGGTGATAATTTGCTGTAAAATAATAATTTATATGGATTTTAAGGAGTGACTAATTATCTCTTCTATTCATGTTTTTTTTTATATATTCATTTTTTCTCTGTCTGTATAGTAACAATGTACAATATATTTTTGTCCATAAATACTTACAATATAATTTCTATGTTTAATGTGTTCCCATGGAATATTATACGATTTTGTATCAATTTCTTTGTTTTTTAAAACCTTGAGTTGAAATAGATAAAATAATACAGGAGTATACTTAAGTCTTTTTCTTTCCTTTAACAAACCATATTCCTGTTTTTGAAATCTGATATAGTCCTCATATTCAATTTGTAATTTTATTCCACTTCCCATTATGAATAAGAAAATAACCAAAATCATTCTCTTTTTCATGTTCATCTTTATTTGTCCTTTTTCCTCCAGCAGGATTGTAATATACCTTATTCATTCCTTCTGGTTTCACTCCTATAGCGGGGACTTGTTGCTAACCGGACGAAGCGAATTCGCGGAAATTAGTCAATATAGTAAATATCTCCTTCTTCTTTCAATGAGATTCCACCTCTATGTTTCAGATTAATCACTTGCATCTTCTGTTTGAAAGTTTCTCCTCTTTGACAGATTTTTATCGCGATTGATTTAAATCGTATTTCTCCTTGAAGAAGTTCTATTGTCCAATCATATTCTTTCGCTGATTTAGACAAATAATCAATATTTTTTGGAATAACAGGGTTTGAACGAGATATAGTATCTATGATTAATTCCATATCCATAGAAATGTCCATATTTACGTCCCATACATTTTCAAAAACAAGAGTAGATGGAACCACACAAAAAGAATAATTTTTATTATCATTTTTTGTAATCCATTCTGTGATGAAATCTATATCAATCAACAATTGATTTTTTTCTGTATTAAATCCAATTGCATAAATTTTACAATCATGGAAATTAATATCTTCAAATAAAATTACATTTTGCATATATTATCGTTTAGGTAATTCATCTGGACGAGCAGGTCTTACATCTTGTCTTTTTTCATGAACATGCGGAGTCGGAACTTCCTGTCCTGATTTATTTTTATGACTTTTACCTTTAACATCCACTCTCTTGGTTTCATCAAATCCACTAGTGTCATGTCACACCTCAAATAAAGGATAAAGTCTTTTGAGTTTTATCCGAGCATCATCAGTCGTGAACCGCCAATTTATTTTAGCATTTTTATTATTCCTCTCTTTTTGCCATGCATTTACCTGCTTTTCAACTTT
>JAVBLQ010000082.1:0-23001 GCA_031553435.1 Bacteroidales bacterium
GAAACTCTTTTTAGTCATATTTCTGAAATATTATCTGTTATTTTGCAACAAATTCCGGTGTATTCTTTGGAATGCTTGCCTGATCCGGATGCAGCTTATTTGGTATTCAGAACGTTAAAGGAAAGTGGCAGATTATGAAATTAATTTCGAATGAACTTTTTTTTGAAGAAATAGAACGCATTATTCTAAATGGTGAAAATGTAGAATTAAAAGTTAAGGGAGGAAGCATGCGCCCTTATTTAAGAAATGAGAAGGATATTGTTGTTATATATTCTCATAAACCAACAGATTTGAAGTGTGGAGAAATAGTATTATTTCGTTATCGAAATAAACATATTCTTCACCGGATTGTAAATATTAAAGATAATTATCTTATTATACAAGGCGATGGCGTTTGCAACAACTATGAAAAAGCATTACAATCCGATATTATCGGAATCGTCCGCAAAGTAATCCGCCCCAATGCTAAACAAATCTCTGTTCAAAATTTCTCTTCCCGCTTTTATTGGAAGTGCTGGTATCTTTTACGACCTTTCCGTCGTTATATATTAGCCATTTATGACAGAATAGTAGTGCTATTTTAGGACAAGACATTCACCATTCTCTTCTTCACTCCTTCACCATTTCATAGTGAGCAAAGCGAACTTCCCCTTTCACTATTTTGTATTCTCAACTTTTAATATTACTTTAGTGCCGTAGTAATAATTTGTGAAAACAAAATTGAGAGGAAAGTGTTTATTAGATTATTTAATCTTTAAAAACTTTGAGTTATGGCTGAAAAAACTAGATATTCAGACGCGGAATTGGAAGAATTCCGGACGATCATTCTTGATAAGTTGGAAACTGCCAAGAAAGATTATGATTCGTTGAAAGCTGTCTTAATGAATGCCGATGGCAATGATGTGACAGATACTTCTCCCACATTTAAAGTATTGGAAGAAGGAGCAGCAACACTTTCCAAAGAAGAGGCGGGCCGTTTAGCACAACGCCAGATGAAATTTATTCAAAATCTTCAGGCTGCATTGATCCGGATTGAAAATAAAACATACGGAATTTGTCGTGAAACCGGAAAATTAATTCCGAAAGAAAGATTGCGTGCTGTACCTCACGCTACATTGAGTATAGAAGCTAAGATGAATCAAAAATAATGAGATTTTCTAAAACTGCCTGGACCATATTGGTGATTTTTTTAGTGTTATTAGCTGATCAGGTGCTGAAATTTTGGGTTAAAACACATATGGAGCTCGGTGAGAGCATTAAAATTACCAATTGGTTTTATATTTATTTCACTGAAAATAACGGAATGGCTTTTGGCTGGGAGTTTTTTGATAAGATATTCCTGACCATTTTTCGCATCGTAGCTTCTGTTGCCATTGCATGGTATTTGTTTGAGTTGAAAAAAAACAATTACAAGTTAGGCTACATGATTTGTATTGCGTTGATTTTTGCCGGAGCCGTCGGAAATATTATCGATTGTATTTTTTATGGAAAAATCTTCAGTGGCAGTTATGGTCAAATAGCAACGCTTTTTCCTCCTGAAGGAGGATATGCTTCATGGCTTCATGGCAGGGTGGTAGATATGTTTTATTTCCCTCTGATTGAAGGTATATGGCCATCGTGGGTTCCTTATTTGGGAGGACAAGATTTTATTTTCTTTCGTCCGATATTTAATTTAGCCGATGCTTCTATTTCTGTAGGTGTTGCTATATTGTTATTATTCTATCGGAAGACTTTATCCGGAAGTTTAGAACGCAAAAAAGTACATGAATAAGCTGGTACCTGTTTTGCCCCTTTTGCTGGTATTACTTGCCTTTTCAGCATGTAGAAAGACGCCTTCCTGGGTTATTCCACAAGATAAAATAGAAGATGTCCTGATAGATATTCACATAGCCGAAGGTATTATTGATAACCAAAGTGGAGAATTTCCTGATTACGAAAGTAAACAAGAACTTTTTAATGCTGTGTATAAGAAGCATGGGATTACGAAACAAGATTTCGATACATCCCTGGTCTGGTATGCGGCTCACCTGAAAGATTTCCTTAAAATTTATGAAGATATAGATAAGCGTATGCTCATCCTCAGAGATACTGTGGAACAGCGCTTGACTGCTCTGTCCGAATTGGAAGCCAAAGGAATCAATATCTGGCAAGGATCAACAGTTGCTGTAATATCTTCTTTTGCACATAATAATATCTTTACTTTTCAAAATGATTCTCTCTTGTCGGCAGGAGGAGCCTATCGTTTGAAGTTTTCGTTGTTGGGAGTTGATTCTGCTTTACATACCGAGTGTCGATTTTGTATTGAAGCAAAGGATACGATTCTGGTCAAAAAAATATTGCCTGAAAAGAATGGAGATTATTCGTTGGATTTGACACTTGCTGATCATGAAATACCTAAAATTTTATCAGGCAGTGTATATATTGATCCGCTTCAGGTTTCGGATGTTTCTTTGATTATTGCAAATATATCTTTGTGTAAATACAAAGAGGCTTCCGCATTGTCCCTTGAAAATCCCGGAGAATCTGCGAATAAAGTAATATTGGACGACATTACTGTAATTAAAAAATGAGAAGATTAGCCGCCCACTATATCTATATTTCCCCCAAAATTATTTTGAAAAGACATTGTGTGGAATTGGATGACGATTCCCGGATTGTTTCAATTTTTCCCCTTGAAGCGGAAGTTGAAAATACCATTTTTTATAATGGCATTCTTTTTTTTACAAATAAAGGAAATGATATAAATCCTGGTTTTTACTCAAAAGAAGCTCTTCCGGTCGATGTTTTTTTATTGGAAGGAATCGATTTATCTTCTCCGGAATTCAGCACAAATAATAGCAGTGGCAATGGCCCCATTCAAAGACTCTGAGGTTTTTCTTTCCTGAGGATAGTTTGGAATATAAAGTTTATCACTGATTAATTCTTCAATCTCTTTACTGATTCCGTTTCCTTCATTTCCCATAACAATTAATCCATGATTGGAAAGTTCCTGATTGTAGATGTTTTCTCCGTTTAGTAGAGTTCCGTAGACAGGAACACCTTCCATGTCTTTGATAAATGGCAGGAGGTTGGTATAGTGAACTTTTATCCTTGCCATTGCACCCATTGTTGCCTGGATTGTTTTTGGGTTGTAAACATCAACTGTTTCAGGAGAACAAATGACATGTTCGATTCCGAACCAATCGGCCAACCGGATGATGGTACCTAAGTTTCCCGGATCTTGTATGTCATCCAGTACTAATGAAAGTTTGTCCTTTAATTCATTTTTATTTAATTGGTATTCAGGTTTTTTGAATATTCCCAAAACCTGTTGAGGGTTTTTAAGTAAGCTGGCTTTTTTCAGATCTTCGTCCGATACAACTAATAATTCTTTGGCTTTGATATCTCCTTGTGTAGCTAACCATGAGTTTTGAACGAGGAGCAATTCACATGCAAAATAAGGTAATATATCTGCTACCAATTTATTCCCTTCGGCAAGAAAACAATTTGCTTCATCTCTATATTTCTTTATTGCCAGGGATTTAATAAACTTGATTTTATTTTTGCTTAAACTCATTTTTATTGATGGTGAGAAATTTGCTTCTTTGATGCAAAAGTAACTATTTCTGTTTCAAATCTCAAATCCGGTACATATCATGAATTGTATGATTCGTAAAGAATTTGTATTTTATTGTAAATAAGTACTTTGTCCAATTGAAAAAAGTCTCTAGACGAATATTTGAAAGTGTCTAGAGACTTTTTTAAATTTCTCTAGAGACTTTTTCAAATTCGTCTAAACGATTTTTGACTCTTTAATATCCGGGCTTTTTATTGGGATAATTTATACTCCGGCTACTCTTTTCTTATATTCTGCCAGACAAGCATTTAATCTTTCATGTGCAGTTGTATCTCCCGGAACGTTATGAGAGGGATGAATATATAATTTAATACCTCTGTCAGCTAAAATTTCGGCTACGGTAGTAATGGTCATCCAGACTAAAGTTACAAAACCAAGTGTGGAAACCGGTCCTACTTTATCAAAATGATTTTTGAGTGGAACGCAAGCATCGGTAACGGGTACACAAGAGTCAGCAACAACATCAGCCAATTCGAACAGAGTTTTACCACATGAATGACGAGTTTTCTTATCCATAGCTTCTGCTGCGGAACCATATACGATTACTTTCATTCCCAGTCCTTTGGCTCTTAATGCTACATCAATATTGACATTATTTATTCCTGTATGTGAAAAAATCCAGATACAATCTTTTGAATCAAAATTGTAACTCTTCATGATTTCAGTGCCGTAACCTTCTGCACGTTCGAGGAATAAAAACTGATGAATACCCATTTCTCCGGTGATATGCGTGAAAAATGTCAGAGGTAATTCGACAATAGGATGGAATCCCACAAACCCACCGATACGGGGATACATTTCTTCGACAGGAATTGTTGCATGTCCGCAACCAAAAGTATGTACCCAATGGTTGCCCTCAATACAATCAGCCATGATTGTGGCTGCTTTTTTGATGTTTTCTAATTGAGTATCCTCAATTTTTTGCATGATGTCACGCGCATTCTTTAACCATTCCAAAGCTAGCATAATTAATTCATTTTAATTGATTTATGAATATTTTTCGATGCAATTAACAGAATCAAAGCTTGCATAATGATGTTTATGGATATGAATAAGGGGAAAATAGAAATACCTAATTGTTCGGCGATAAATCCCATCAGATAATTAAGTAAGGAGTTTCCGGTTAAAGCGATAAAAAGAGCAAAACCGATAGCCGTTCCTGCCATTTCTTTATATAATGAGCCTATGTATCCCAAAACAATAGGGAAAAAGCCGGATAATCCGAATCCGATTAAAAATAAGGCTGTGGCCGCAATCGGGAAAGTATTGGAATAATAAAACAATATACTTCCGGATAATGCAATAAAATTACCTGTGAAAAGTATAATATTAGGTTTGATGTAATGCAATAGATAGGTAATTATCAACCGGGAGGCCACCATTCCCAATATAAAAAAAGTGAGAGTAAAAAGTGTATTTTCCGGTGATATAGTAGTCGTTTGTCCTAAAAAACTTGTACTCCAGTTATTACATAATCCTTCTATTCCACTTTGAAAAAATAATACAAAACTAAACAGTAAAAGTGCAGGTTGCTTAATGAGATTCAGTGCATGTTTCAATGGAAAGCCCTGTGAATGTTTTGCTTTTGGAAATCGAATCAGAGTGAAATATAGAATACATAAAGCCATTATTATGCTTATCCATCTGAGTATTATTTCGTAGGTATAATATTTGGAAAGTATGCTTAATAAAGATGGTATTATCAAAGCTCCAAGGCCATAGAATATACCCAGAAAACTCAGTCTGGAATTTCTGCTTTTTCCGTCATATATATCCGATACCAAAGCATTTGTTTCTCCATTCAGGATGCCGCCTCCGAATCCGACCATGAAAATGGCGAAACGCAGCATGTCTAAATCTTCAAGATAGGATAATCCTTCTAGTCCTAACGAAGTAATCAAAGTGCTGATAACCAATAAATTTTTATATCCGAATCTATCCACAATAGGCCCGAATATCAAGGACCCTAACAACACTCCAACCGGGAGAAAGGTGACTAACGAAGAGGCCCCTATCGCATCTAAATCGTATTTTTCGGTTAAAGCAGGGAGTACGGAACCCATAACAATGAATGCAATTCCGAAGAAAGCCATTCCGATACATGCTGCAGCATAGATTGAATTTTTATTGTATCTCATTTGAGTTGTTTTTTCATCTTGTTATTTCAAGCAATGCTAAATACCCGGCTCCTAATAGTCCGGCATTGCCTGATAAAATTGATTGTTCAAATTTTGTTTGTTTGATACTGATGGGTTGCGCCCAACGGCATGCTTCGTCATAAATTCTGTCGATGAATTGGGCTGCGGGACCAAAAATTCCGCCTCCCCAAATGACTTTTTCCGGATTCAACAGACTGACTACATTGGCTGATGCCATTCCCCATAACCGGATTGCATGATCGATTATTTCGATAGCCAAAATATCGCTTTGGGCATAGGCAGCAAAAACGTCTTGAGCCGTAATGTTTTTTATCGCTATTTTGTTCAGAAGGCTATCGGGATAGTTTGATGATTGTAGTTTTTTTCTCGCTTGCATGGCAATGCCATTTCCTGAGGCTTGACTTTCGAAACAACCATATTGTTTATATTCTTCCATGAAAGGAGAATCTAAAGCCATCCAACCGGAAGCTCCGACAATATCATTGTGTCCGCGGAGAATATGTCCGTCGGCCATAATTCCCATGCCAATACCAGATCCTATGGAAATAAAAACTGCGTTTTTGCATCCATTGGCAACGCCTTTCCAGACTTCACCTAATATATAACACGTCCTGTCGCTGGCAATGTTAACTTTAACGGATGATTGGCATATATGATCTTCGATTTCCTGCTGTAAAGGATAGTCTTCCCATCCAGGTATGTTAGGCGCCCAGACTTTACCGGTCTTGATATTGACTATACCGGGAACGCCGATGCCTATTGCCTCAATAGATTCATTTTCTTCCAGGGAATAAGTCAGATGATCGATTACTTCACAAATCAATGCCCCTACTTCTTTTCCGGAATTATTTTTCACCATGCAAGTGGTCTTATCCAGGAAATCTCCGTTGGAATTAAAAATGGCTCCGTTGATTTTTGTTGCTCCTAGGTCAATGGCGAGTATAGGCATATTTTATTTTTTAGAACAAAGATGTATTATATCCTATTGACATGCAAAAGTATTGATTTTTATTAGTATGGAAAAGATGTTTTTTTATGTTATACAACATATATGGAGTGATTTTTTTGTCATACAGATAATTTTACACAATAAAATGAGCTTACAATGTGCATTTATGGTGTCTTATAACTAATTTTACACTTAAATTTTAAATTTACTGAAAATGAGAAAAAGAAGTTGGATTACAGTCTTATTGTTTTTGTCTCTGTTAATGGGATTGTTTTCTTGTAAAAGTGAACCGCGTCATTCTCCCTATTCTTACATTCAAGGTATCTGGTTAGAGCCAAACCCGATTAATCCTTCCGGATCACAAGGGATAGCATTGAAGGAAGATGGTACAGCTTCGTCTGTGGGGATGGCCACTTTAATTTTCAAAAAATGGGTGTTAAACGGCGACAAATTGTTGTTGACTTACGAAAGTATCGGCAATAAACAAACATTGGAAGGTACGGATACTTTACAAATAGAGAAATTAAATGCCGATTCATTAGTCTTGTCTGCTTCCGGTAATGTTGTTTGGCGTTTGGCCCGTGAAAAAAGTGAATAAAATAGCTTCTGTATTTTCAATATAATTGGGTGAAAATAAAAAAAAGATTGCCGGATTGAGCAATCTTTTCTTTTTTCGTGATCCCGACAGGACTCAAACCTGTGACCTACAGAACCGGAATCTGTCGTTCTATTCACTAAACTACGGGACCGATCGGAGTGCAAAGGTATAAAAAAATCTGATATATCCCTAATTCGTATTCTGTAATTTTTTTTATTATTTTGAAGTTAATTTGTTATTATTGTTGACATTTTGAATAACAAAAACGGTTTTTATAAAAAATATATTATCTTTGTGGTAAAAAATAAGCAATTATGAGTTATTTGATTAAGCCCATAAATTATAAGCCTTTATTGAATTTGGCTGAAACAGAAATGGGAATAAAAAACATAAAAGACTTTTTTCAACAAAATCTTTCTTCTGAGCTTCGTCTCCGCAGGGTGACGGCGCCTCTTTTTGTGTTGAAAGGAAAAGGTATTAATGATGATTTGAATGGAAGTGAACGTGCGGTAACTTTTCCAATCAAAGATCTGAATGATTCTAAGGCCGAAATTGTCCATTCTTTAGCTAAATGGAAACGTTTGACATTAGCGGACTATGGGATTGAAAAGGGCTATGGGATATATACCGATATGAATGCCATTCGTTCGGACGAGGAGCTTGGTAATTTACATTCTCTTTATGTAGATCAATGGGACTGGGAACTACTCATGGAAGACGAAGAGCGGAATATTTCTTTTCTGAAAGAAATAGTAACCCGGATTTATGCGGCAATGGTTCGTACGGAATACATGGTTTATGAAATGTTTCCCGAAATCAAACCTATACTGCCTAAGAAAATTCATTTTATTCATTCCGAAGAATTGTTGCAGAAATATCCGGATTGTACTCCCAAACAACGCGAAGACCTGATTTCCAAAGAGTATGGAGCTGTTTTCATCATTGGTATCGGAGGACAATTGAGCAATGGCGAGAAGCATGATAACCGCGCTCCTGATTATGATGATTGGGTTACTCCCGCTGAAGGATACAATGGCCTGAACGGCGACCTGCTTGTATGGAATGATATACTCGACCGCTCGGTGGAACTTTCATCGATGGGCATACGGGTGAATCCGGAAACTATGCTCAAACAACTTGAACTTACCGGAACAGAAGACCGTAAAAATCTGTATTTCCACAAACGGCTGCTGAATAATGAGTTACCTCAAAGTATCGGAGGTGGCATCGGGCAGTCACGCTTGTGTATGTTCTATCTTAGAAAAGCACATATCGGTGAGATTCAGGCAAGTATCTGGCCTGATGAAATGAGAGAGGAAGCGTGTGAGGCAAAAATGTACCTGATATAAGGGAAAAACTAAAAATTAAAAACTGTGGATGTAAAAATAGAAGAAAGTTGGAAAAACCGGCTCATTAATGAATTTTCTAAGCCATATTTTGAATCACTTGTGACTTTTGTTAAAGAAGAATATTCCAGATATACAATTTACCCTCCCGGAAAACTTATTTTTAATGCTTTCGATCAATGTCCTTTTGAAAGTGTAAAAGTCGTTATTCTTGGTCAGGACCCATATCATGAACCGGGACAAGCGCATGGTTTGTGTTTTTCTGTTAATGATGGCGTCCAGTTTCCTCCATCTTTGGTAAATATTTTTACGGAAATCTCAACAGATCTGGGAATTGCTCCTCCTCCAACGGGAAATCTTTTGCGTTGGGCCCAACAAGGTGTTTTGTTGTTGAATGCAACCTTAACCGTGCGTGCTCATCAGGCTGGTTCTCATCAAAATAAAGGTTGGGAAACATTTACCGATGCTGCTATTCATCATTTAGCAGAAGAAAGAAATAATATAGTGTTTATTCTGTGGGGTTCTTATGCTCAAAAGAAAGGCGCATTTATTGATCCATCCAGACATCTGATCCTGAAATCGCCGCATCCATCTCCGTTATCGGCACACAGAGGTTTCTTCGGAAATAAACATTTCAGTCAGGCCAATAATTATCTGATTAAGACGGGACAGACTCCGATCGGTTGGTGATTTTTCATTCCCCTAGTACCAATCCATCGCATCCCTCGGACTACTTCTCTGTTCGTATTTAAGATCTTGCAACAGTGATGATTTTACAGCTATCGAGAAATTATATGATTTATAAGGTCCCATGGGGATAAAGCTTGCCGTCATTTGCCAACAATGCAGATCCCTTGAAATAGAGCAATTCATATAAGGAAATGTTTTGCTGTCGAAATCATAATTGGTAGAAAAATTGAAGTTCCAACCTTTGGATGGAGATAAACTCCCTGAAATACTAAGTCCTTGCGTTATTTTATAAGGATACTCACAACTTACAGGATCAAATCTACTCATATCATAATTCAGGCTTATATTATAACCTAAAGATAAATTCCAGTTTATATTATTTTTTAAATAACCGTCCTGATCGTATTCTCCCGTATCTTTTTTTGCGCTCCGGAGCCCTCCGGCTTTGACTTGTTGTCCGTCTCCTTCTTCACCAGGCATACCTTCATTCGGGAGATTTGAATCTCCATTTCCACCGGAAGATTTATCTTCCTCATCTTCTGCTTTTTTTCCTGTGAATATCGATAATAATTTTTTTACGGATTCTGTATTAAAAGAATAAGAAAAAGAAGTTCCTGTACTTCTTAACCTGGCAAAGCCTTTTCCGGCTTCCCAACGCATGACGTTAGCTCTTCTTCCGCCCACAACTTGCCCTGTATTAGGGTTAACAACCGGAACATAAGTATATGGATCCAACATTCCACTCAGACTGATATTGTAATTTTTTCCAAATTTTAGCCGGAGATTTACGGAGAAATCGCTCCATCTCATGGAATCCGCAGTTAGGTCATAACTTCCGCTAAGTGAAAAATTGTCGATCAAAGAAATTTTCTTTACTCCCGTAGAGTCTGAATCCGACTTAACCTTCATTTCCAGATTATTCTGAAAGCCGAATCCTAATGAAGAACTGGCTCTGCCTGCAGAGGGAGCACCTTCATATGGAGAGTAAGTCTCTGTATGAACAACTCCGTCTTTATCGTAATAAGTAAAAGTTTCATAAAAACCGAAATTTGAGCTTCCGAAATTAGGACGAGCGCTCAAACTGAATGTCGGCGTGAATACATGCCTGATAGCCTGTACTTTATCTCCAAACACTTTCCAAGGTTTATACATTCCGTACAAGATCGTATTGAAGCCCAGACTGGCGCTGAAATCATATGTTCTGTAAAAACCATATATAGTATCTGTTGGAACTACTGCCTGGCGGGTCCGGTCATAACCTTTTAATTTTTTCTTTGTAGACCAAACTTCATTGTAATTTACCGAAGGTGTAATATTTATGTATTTAAAAGCCGAGAATGTTGCGCTGACCGGAATGCTATGTGTCATTTTATTATCCCAATCTCTCAATAAATTTGACGTGAATAGCTCTTCTTGTTTGGCTCTGATACTATTTGTTAATACTCCACTGTATGAAAGGCTTATCTTCTCGTACCATCTTTCATTTCCCAATTGTTGTTTTCTTCTGAAAGGAAAAACAGTACTCATATTAATAGTCATATTCGGAAGGGTCATTGATATCAGAGAATCCTTGGAATTTTGAGAAATCTGCATATTGGCTGACATTGACCAAGGACTATCCGGAAAGCGTTGCGTTATGTTAATGCTTGAGGCTTTGGTGTTTTGTGTGTACATATCGCTATTATAGATACTATTGATTTGATTCCGGTCATATGAAGTTGACGAAAAATTAACACTGGCCCCAAATACCGTATAAGGATTGGATTTGGGATCCTGATTGTGGTTCCAGTTAATTTTAAAATCTTCCGTTCTATTATAATCGATACCTTTATCTCCGGTAATGGTTACCAGGTATCCTGCATTGAAATTACCTGAAAATTTGTATTTTTTCCGGTAGGTTGACCGGGCATTCAATCCCCAGGAACCTTTGGTATAGATTTCTCCCGTCAACGCAAGGTCGATGTAATCACTAAGCGCAAAATAATAACCTCCGTCGCGCAAATAAAATCCCCTGGTCATTTCATCTCCGTAGGTAGGCATAATAACACCCGAAGAATATGATTTTGAAAAAGGAAAATAACCAAAAGGAAGCGCAATTGGAAGTGGAACATCTTCTATTACCAGATAGGCAGGCCCGGCAACAATATTTTTTCCGGTTCTGACTTTGGCTTTTGTCAGGTTCAGATAAAAGTGGGGATGATCATGTTCGTCACAAGTAGTATATTTACCGTCCACCATATATAAAATACCGTCTTTCAGTTTCTTTGTTCTGCCGGCGGTAACATATCCTTCTCCTTGTTGTGTGATTATATCGGTGGCAAATCCTTTTTGGGTTTTAAAATTATATCTCATTGTTTTGGCTTCATATTCGCCTCCTCCATCCTTGAAAACCGGATAGCCCATTTCGTGACCGATTGAATCCAGTCCAAAAGTAGCATAAACAATACTGCTGTCCATACTTACACGCATGTACTCGGATTTCAATTCCATATCCATGTATTTTACGTTGCCGTCGCCAAAAAGATAAAACATATTATCTCCGGTCATGATAATCGAGTCTTTTGATTGATAGTCGACCTTGGCTTCTATTGTTGCTTTCTTTTTAGGTTGAATGCTGTCATGTTTGGTTGTTATAGAGTCAGTTTTGACAATCGACAAAGAGTCCTTTGCCAATGAATTGGAGGGGGTAGTTTTATTTTCCTGAGCTCCTGCCGGAAGCAATACCAGAAGTAGTTTAAATATAATAAATAATAAAAGAATTTTTTTTACGATAGACATTCGTACTATTTTGAATTCAATGTGCAAATGTACATGAATATTTTTAGTTAATCTATAAGGAGCTATTAAAAATGGGATTGGATTTCACAAGAATTCTTAATCCCTGACCTTGTCTAAATACTCCCTGACCACAATCTCTAATTGTTCATACCATTGATTTCCGAATTTACGGATCAAAGGTTCACGTAGAAATTCATATACTTTGACTCCTTGTGATTTTCCCAGAGCGACAGCGGGTTTGCAAATACTCCAGCGGTGATAATTTACTGCTCTGAAATTGTTGTATTTGGCTACCCGTATGGGGTAAAGATGGCATGATATGGGTTTGTAGAAATCTGTTTTGCCTTCGCGAAAAGCTTTTTCTATGGCGCACTTGCATATTCCTGTCGAATCATAGCAGGTGAAAACACAATCCTTTCCGTTAACGATGGAGGTGACAAATTCTCCATCTTCGTCGATATAAACAACTCCCTGTTTATTAATAATTTCTTTCGCTTTTTCGGAAAGGTCATCCCAAACAACCGGGAGGACTTCTTCTAATTTTGAGACTTCGCTATCTTCCACCGGAGCTCCGGATTCTCCTTCCACGCAACATTGTCCCAAACATTGGGGAAGATCGCAACAAAACATTTCTTCCAGCACGTCGAGACTGATAATGGTATCTTCTATCTGAATCATAATGGCGCAAAATTACAAAAAAACACGTTATCTTTGCGTCGATGCAAAAAATTATAGAAGATAAAGAATTAGGCCCGGTTGTATTAAGAAAGCATGTTCGCGCCACTAAATATACCATTCGGCTAAGAGGAGGTAAAGTCTCGGTTTCTTTACCTGTCTATGGAACCTATAAGTATGCGTTGGAATTTTTGTCTGTCCACCGGAATGATTTGATAAACAGAATTAAAACCCTTCCTCAGCAAAAAACTAATCACTTTGATGAAACTGAATTAAGGAAAAAAGCAAAAGAAACACTTCCTTCAATGCTGAAATCTCTTGCTAATTTTTACGGATTCAGTTATTCTTCCGTAAAAATTACCAAAAGCAAAGGACGCTGGGGATCATGTTCATCCAGAGCTAATATTAATCTGTCACTCTATTTGATGCTGTTGCCGGAACATTTGATTGAATATGTACTACTTCATGAACTCTGTCATACGAAAGAAATGAATCATGGTCCCAGATTCTGGGCTTTGATGGATTCGGTCACGAAGGGAAAAGCGAAGGAATTGAGGCGGGAATTGAAGGTGAAGAGTGAAGAATTAAGAGTGAAAAATTAAAGCGGATGGCAGGCATCTACATCCATATCCCTTTTTGCAAAACACGATGTATCTATTGTGATTTTTTTTCTTCGGTATCTATCGGGGAAAAAGAAAAATTAGTGGATGCTTTGTGTAATGAGCTTCAATTAAGAGAAGATTATTTGCAGGGTCAATCTGTTGAAACTGTTTATTTTGGAGGAGGAACTCCTTCATTGCTTTCGATAAAAGAATTGGAAAAAATTCTTATCCGGATTCCAAATTTTCATGATGTGAAAGAAGTGACTCTGGAAGCAAATCCGGATGATATTACGCTTGACTATTTGAAAAATCTGATTGCCTTGGGATTCAACAGGATTAGCCTGGGAGTACAAAGTTTTCAGGACGAAGAACTGATTTTCTTAAAAAGAAGGCACAACGCCCAAGCCGCTATTGAGGCTATAGAAAGCTGTAAAATCGCAGGTTTCAACAATATAAGTCTTGATTTGATTTATGGTTTGCCCGGACAAACAATCGAGAATTGGACAAACAATCTTCTTCAAGCGCTCAAACTGGACATTACACATATTTCCGCATATCATCTGATTTATGAAAAAGGAACACTTTTGAATCAATTATTAACACAGGGAAAAATACAACCTGTAGATGAGGAGTTGAGTCTTTCCTTGTTTTCCCGAATGATTGATTTACTTACTGCCAACGGATTTATCCATTACGAAATATCTAATTTTGGGAAAAAAGATTTTTTCTCCCGGCATAACTCTTCGTATTGGACGGGCAAACATTATTTGGGAATAGGCCCTTCGGCGCATTCTTATGACGGGGTATCCAGGCAGTGGAATGTAAGTTCAATGAAAAAATATCTGGAAAGTATAACCAAAGGAATTGTTCCGTTTGAAAAAGAATTGATTGACAATCAAATGGCGTATAATGATTATATTCTTACCGGATTGAGAACCATGTGGGGAATCGATTTAAATAAAATATCCGGACAATTCGGAGAAAAAATGAAAATCTACTGTTTAAAATCAGCCCAAAAACATTTGCAAAACAAAAATCTCGAACAAGACGGAAATATCTTAAAATTGAGCAGGAAAGGAATTTTCCTTTCTGATGCGGTAATGAGTGATTTGATGTTTGTTGACAATTGACAATTGAAAATGATTGCTTGCGCACGAATATATTTTTCATTTTCAATTATCAATTGTCAATTATTTTTACAGTACCACTTCTCCTACCGGAATTTCCCTTTTAAAACTTTGTCTCAAAGAGATCAATGTTTCTGTTGAAATAACTCCTGGAATCTCTTGTATTTTACTGTTGAGCAATTCCATTAAATGCTCATTGTCTCTTGCATACAAGCGGATAAGCATGGTATAAGGTCCTGTTGTAAAGTGACATTCTACCACTTCGGGGATTTTTTCTATTTCAGGAACCACATCTTTGTACATAGATCCTTTTTCGAGTACTACCCCAATGTAAGTACAAGTATTATAACCGAGAACCCGAGGATTTATATGATAACCGGACCCTACTATTACTTTCATTTCGATCATTTTTTGAACACGCTGATGGATGGCAGCGCGGGATACTCCGCAAACTTCCGCCACATCTTTGAATGGAACGCGCGCATTCTGAGAAATGATTTCCAATATTTTCCTATCTAATTTATCAATCTTATCCATTGGGGATTACGGTTTTATTTTTTTACAATGTCAACTAATTCTACTTCGAATACAAGAGTAGAAAATGGTTTGATCACGCCTCTGTCTTGTTCTCTGTAAGCTTGTTCCTGAGGAATATAAACCAGCCATTTTGATCCGACAGGCATTAATTGTAAAACTTCAGTCCATCCCGGGATAACTTGTCCTACGCCGAATTCAGCAGGATTATCTCCATGTTTTGCGGAAGCATCGAATTCTGTTCCGTCAATCAAAGTTCCTTTATAGTTTACTTTTACCACATCTTCTCTGGTTGGAGTAGCGCCTTTGCCTTCAGTGATAATTTTGTATTGAACTCCGCTGGGTAATGTTACAACTCCTGCTTTGGTTTTGTTTTCTGCCAGGAATTTTTCACCGTCTATTTTATTTTGACCGAATTCTTTTTCCATGTTTTTTGCTTTGATTTTTTCCAGTTGAGTTTGGAAATACATCTGAGCTTCTTCAGCTTTCATTTTTTGATCTTTTTTCAAAGCTCCAGCCATGAATCCGGCCATGAAATCATTTTTGTTCATTGTCTTGGTTGTATCGCTTCCGTATAATTCTCTGGAAAGACCTTCAACCATTTGAGTACTGAAGTTACTACCGACTTGTAATCCGGCTTGGTATGCTTTTGCTTTTTTGTCATTTTTATCGACAGAAAAACCTTCTTTTAAGCCTTTGATGAATTCTGCGCGATAAGTAGAGTCTAATCCCATTGATATCAAATATTGATCCAGATTACTTCCTTGAGCAAGGCCGATTGCATAACAAACAGAGTCGGTGTCAGTTTTGAGTTCTGCTTTCGGAGCTTGTTGGGCTGTGCAAGAAGTCATTACAATAAAAGTTGCAAATGCAGCAACCATAATAGTTAACTTTTTCATTTTTTATTTTTATTATTAAATTGTAAATAGTTTATTATACGATTTCCAATAATTCCACATCGAAAATAAGTGTGCTGTTCGGTTCTATCAGCTCTCCTGCTTGCCTGTTGCCATAAGCTAGTTCAGAAGGGATAAATAGTTTCCATTTGGAACCGACCGGCATCAATTGTAAAGCTTCCGTCCATCCGGCAATAACCTGATTTAAAGGGAATGTAGCGGGTTGGCCCCTTTTAATGGAACTGTCAAAGATGGTTCCGTTGATCAAAGTGCCTTCGTAGTGACATTTAACTTTGTCTGTTACTTTAGGTTTCTGACCATTTCCTTCTGTAATAACCTGATATTGTAACCCGCTTGGAAGAGTAACGACTCCGGCTTTTTCTTTGTTTATCTTTAAAAATTCTTGTCCTGCCTGTATATTATTCATCATTTTTTCTTCTTGTATGGTTGTAAAATAATCGTTGATTACTTGTTTAGCTTCATCGTATGACATTTCAGGTTTTGTGCTGTTCAAAACGGCTTCCAGTCCTTTTGAAAAATCAGAGATATTAAGCTCTTTTATTCCTGAACTTAAAAAATTATTACCAATACTTAAACCGAGTGCGTAACTGATTTTGTCCATGCTTTTTATTTTTTGTTATTAAAAACATTTTGATTTGTTTTGTGCGCAAAATTAATGTTTTTCATGACATTTGGATATAAAAATTTTGTTTTTTTGATATTTTAGTGATTTTATTGCAAAAAGCACATTATTATTTGATTATTAGCTTAGTTGTTCTTATATTCGTGTCCGAAAAAATAAATAAATGGAGCATTACATACAAATTTACTGTAAAAATACAGGTACCTATCAAAACTTCAAACCCGGAATCTCGTTGTTGGAAATTTATAATCAAATGAATGTTAACCTTCCCTATCTTTTGGCTTCGGCAAGGGTTAATAACAAAACAGAAGATTTGAATTATAAGTGCTATATGCCCAAGGATATCGAATTCCTGGATCTGAGGCATCCATCAGCAATGAGAACCTATGTGCGTTCTCTGTGCTTTGTCCTTTCGAAAGCCGTAAATGATCTTTTCCCGGGTGGCCATATATATATAGAGCATCCGCTTTCCAAGGGATATTTTTGTCAATTATCTCCGGAAATTCCTGTTACAGACGAAACTGTTGAATCTCTTAAAAAACGGATGCAGGAAATTATCGATAAAGATTTTCCTTTTGAAGTCCAACATGGACAAACGGATAAAATCGTCGAATTATTCAGGAAAAATAAGAAAGAAGATAAAGCCCGCCTTTTTGAATCGGTTGGTCAGGTATATGCGACCTATCATATGTTGGATGGACATATTGATTTTTATTACGGATCTTTGCTGCCTTCCACCAGATTGATTTATTTGTTTGAATTGCAAAAATATAACGGAGGGATCTTGCTTCGTATACCGGACATGAACAATCCGGAAGAATTATCTCCTTTTGTGAAACAGGAAAAAATGATGAATGTTTACAAAGAGGAGCTTGACTTTTTGCGTATCCTGGATGTGATGAATGTCGGCGATTTGAATAGAGCTCATTCCGCAGGTGCAACTCCTACGCTGATTAAAGTTGCGGAGGCCATGCAGGAAAAACAAATTGCGAAAATGGCGGAAGCTATTGCCGACAGATATAAAGATGGGGTTCGGATTGTTTTGATTTCAGGCCCTTCCTCTTCAGGAAAGACCACATTCTGCAAAAGGATGGAGATCCAATTGTTGACTAATCTGATCAAGCCTGTCAGCATTTCGTTGGACGATTATTATGTAAACCGGGTAGATACGCCTTTATTGGAAGATGGCACTTATGATTTCGAGTCTCTTTATGCCATTGATTTACCTAAATTCAATGAAGATCTAAAGAAAATATTGGCGGGAGAAGAAATTGCACTTCCAACTTATGATTTTACGCAGGGAAAACGTATTTACAGAGGAAATACAATCAAGCTGGAAGATAATATGATCCTTTTTATGGAAGGTATTCACGGACTGAATCCGGATTTGCTGCCGGAAATAGATCCCGCTCTTACCTATAAGATCTATGTTTCGGCTTTGACTACTATTTCGTTGGATGATCATAACTGGATTCCGACTACCGATAACCGGCTGATCCGGAGGATTGTAAGAGACTATCAATTCCGGAAATATTCGGCAAAAGAAACCATTTCCAGATGGCAGAGCGTGAGAAAAGGAGAGGAAAAGTGGATTTTTCCATATCAGGAAAACGCTGATGCAATGTTTAACTCAGCCATGCTTTATGAACTGGCGGCATTGAGAAGACAGGCCGAGCTTATACTTTCGGAAGTACTTCCCCGTGATCCCGAGTTTGCGGAAGCTTACCGGTTGTTGAAATTTTTAAGATATTTTTCTTATATAGATATAAATGAGTTACCCAATACATCATTGCTCCGTGAGTTTATTGGAGGAAGTAGCTTTAGGTATTAAATGAAAACTGAAGATTTAGATATTTACTTCTCCAATATTACAGACAATTTGTCACCTTTGTGGACTTCCTGGTGGGCTTATTTGGCCTATTTGGTTTTCATTATAATTATTATTGTCTTCTTTTTAGAGATCAGAAAAGTAAAGATAAAGGAGCGGAAAAAAGGAGATGCCCGCATCAAAGAATTGGAAAAAGAACTTTTTGACGAGTTGAATAAGATCAGGATGAGATTGTTCACCAATCTTTCCAATGAATTACATGAACCTGTGCGGTTGATTCAGAAATCATTGGATGAGATGTCAGAAAGATTGAGTTTCGATACGGAATCAAATGGTTTGTTAAATGAAATGAATCATAACTACAAGCGTTTATCCCGGTTGTCAAATAGCCTGACTGATTTTTTGGAGAACGAATCCGGCAGACTTAAAATAGATATTTCGGAAGGCGACCTTGTGTCCTTTACCAAGGAAATTTCTTCTTCTTTCCTGGAATCAGCGAAAAAACGAAATGTTCATTTTAATTTCAATTATAAAAATGAAGTCAAAACAACCGTATTCGATCATGATTTGATGGGAAAAGTGTTCTACAGCATTTTTTCCAATGCTTTGAAAAATACATCGGATAACGGAGAGATCAAAATAAATCTGCTTTTATTAGATTTTCCCGCATTGAAAAGATTCTTTATCAATAAGATACAAACATTACCTTTGTTGGATTTACCCTATATTGTTGTCGAAATTTCGGATGCCGGTCCCGGAATTCCTTCTGAAGATATAATCAACTTTTTTGACCCTCTTTACCAGATAATACAAGGTAATCGCATCATTTCGGATTTAGGGCTGGAACTCAATCTGAGTAGAGCGATTATAGAAAAACATCACGGAGTCATGTGGGTAGAAAGTCCCAATGAAAAAGGTGTTGTCTTCAGAATCATATTGCCTTTAGGGAAAAGTGTTTTTCAAGGTTTATAAGAGAAATTTTTTGTCTTCCCTTGCACCGTGCACCTTGTACCGTGCACCCAAAAGTGTTCATATCTATTTCAATATAAATAAAAAAATAAGGTTGAAAGCAGGATTTAACCTCAACTTTCAACCTTAAAACAAATTCAAAATAACCCTCTACAAAGGCTATTCTAATATTTTATAATTGTGGACCAGCTTTAACCAATGCTTTAGCAGCATCATTGTCACAATATTGTTCAAAGTTTTTGATATATTTGGCAGCCAATGATTTAGCCTTTGTTTCCCAGTCGGCAACATTAGCATAAGTTGTACGAGGATCCAAAATATCAGAAACATTAGGCAATGCTTTAGGCACTGTCAGGTTCAAAACCGGAATATTTACTCTTTCAGCTTTTTCGATTGAACCGTCAATGATAGCATCGATGATTGCACGTGTATCTTTCAAAGAAATACGTTTTCCTGTTCCGTTCCAACCAGTATTTACCAGATAAGCTTTAGCTCCGTGTTCTTTCATTTTACCAACCAAAGTTTTTGCGTACATAGTTGGGTGCAATGTCAAGAAAGCTTCACCGAAAGCGGGAGAGAAAGAAGGAAGTGGTTCTGTAATACCACGTTCTGTTCCGGCTAACTTGGAAGTATAACCGCAAAGGAAGTGATATTGAGCTTGATCTTCATCCAGAATAGAAACCGGAGGCAATACTCCGAAAGCATCGGCAGAAAGATAAACGATCTTGCTTGCATGACCAGCTTTAGAAGGAAGAACAATTTTGTTGATATGATAGATCGGATAAGAAACACGAGTGTTTTCTGTGATAGAACCATCTGTATAATCAGGAGTTCCGTCTTCTTTGATCACTACGTTTTCCAATAATGCATCACGTTTGATGGCACGCCAGATATCCGGTTCTTTTTCTTCACTCAGGTCGATAACTTTAGCATAACAACCACCTTCGTAGTTGAAAACACCATTGTTGTCCCAACCATGTTCGTCGTCACCAATCAAATAACGTTTTGGGTCGGCAGATAAAGTAGTTTTTCCTGTTCCTGAAAGACCGAAGAAAATAGCTACATCACCTTTCTCACCTACGTTAGCAGAGCAGTGCATGGAAGCCATGCCTTTCAATGGCAGATAGTAGTTCATCATCGCGAACATACCTTTTTTCATTTCACCGCCATACCAGGTTCCACCAATGATTTGTTCTTTAGTAGTCAGGTTGAACATTACATAAACTTCAGAGTTCAATCCTTGTTCTTTCCATTGAGGATTAGTTGTTTTGGAAGAGTTGAATACCACGAAATCAGGTTCGCCGTAATTTTCCAATTCATACAAAGAAGGACGGATGAACATGTTAGTTACGAAATGAGCCTGCCATGCAACTTCTACGATAAAACGTACTTTCATACGAGTATCAGCGTTAGTTCCGCAATATGTATCTACTACATATAATTTTTTGGCAGTATTCAATTGTTTCAAAGACAAAGCTTTGCAATGGTTCCAAACATCTGTGTTAACCGGTTTGTTGATAGTGCCGTCCCACCAGATTGTATTTTCTGAGGTAGCGTCTTTTACAATATAACGGTCTTTAGGAGAACGTCCTGTGAATATACCTGTTTTTACTGATACAGCGCCTGTAGTAGTTAATGTTCCTTTTTCGAAACCCTCATTGCAGGAACATACTTCAGCTTGATAAAGTTGTTCGTAAGTAGGATTATGAACAACTTCTATGTTGCTGCTAATGCCATACTTACTTAAATCTAATTTTGCCATTTTAAAAATTAAAATTTAATTAATTGTTTGTATATTGTTGCTTCTCTCTTCTAAATTGCGTTATAACGTTATAATGAATAAACCTTTTAACGTAAAAACGGCACAAAATTATCACTTTATTTTGGAACATTGATACAATTAGAGAAAAATTTCTTTAATAATATCAAGAGAAAAGTCAAGACTGCTTCGTTCCTGTGGACTCATGTCGTTAGTGGTGAATTTTCACTGTGAACAAAGTGAACTTCACAAGGAGCGAAGCGACTTTCACCTATTTATTCACCTTTTTTTCCCTTAATCCAATTAACAATTTTGTCGCAAAAAGGTTTTTCTCTGGGTAAAGCATAATCGACCCAATTGCCATTTTCATCGATCATAAACTTTTGAAAATTCCATTGGACGGGTGCGTCTTCTACTCCATTTTGAATTTTCTGTGTAAGCCATTGATAAATAGGAGCCATATCATTTCCTTTGACGGAAATTTTACTCATCAGAGGAAAAGTTACTCCGTAATTTTGAGTACAAAATGATTTGATTTCTCCATCCGATCCCGGTTCCTGCGAGTTAAAATTATTGGCAGGGAAAGCGATAATTGTAAATTTTTTCCCTCCATATAATTCATATAGTTTTTGCAATTCTTCATATTGAGGCGTTAAACCGCATTTAGAAGCAACATTTACCACCAATACTTTTTTCCCTCTTAAAGAAGAAAATGAAAAATCTTTTCCATTGATATCTTTTACAGTAAAATCGTAAAAAGATTTTTTGCTTTGTCCTGACATTGTCAACGAAAAAATAATTAATAAACTGATCAAAAATAATCGATTTTTCATACTATTATTAATTTAAATGGAATGATATGTGATGCAAAGGTAATTATATTTTAAACATAGTAATTCCATTTATGTTTTGCATTTAATGTTTTTTATTTTTGATGGCGACAGGTTTTTTATTAAATAAACCTTTGCCCCTTTCATAACGTTGTAACCTTTATTAATTACAGTGAAAGGTGAGGGTCGCTTCACTCCCTGTGAAAGGGGAAAGTCGCTTCGCTCCTTCGTGAACTCGCTACGCTCGTGGTGAAGGGGAAAAATAATTCACCTTTCACAAGGGAACGTAGTGACCTTCCCCTTTCACAAAAAAACAAGGTTATGAAATCAACAAGTATTAAACTCAAGTTCCGCCCTTCCACCCTTCCCGGCTGCGAAGGTTCGCTTTTCTTCCAGTTCATCCACAACAGTGAAGTCAAAGTATTAACTACGCAGTACAAGCTCTTTTCCCATGAATGGAATCCCGTTTTGGAAAAGGTCAAACTCGGTTTCTCGTCTCCCTTGCGCGAGCCCTATTTGCAAAAGCTTTCTACCGATTTATCCCATGAGCGTGAGATGCTTGAAAGCCATATCCGCCGGTTGGAAAAACTTCATAGTTTTAGTTTAAAGGAATTTGTCAATCTTTATCGCAAAAACAACAGTTGTTGCCTGCTTTCCATTTTCGTTGATGAACTCAAACCTGTTTTGTTGGCTCAGGGCAAAGAGCGTGCTGTTGATATTTATCAAAGTCTGGTCAATAAATTCTTGCGATTCAATAATAATGAAGATTTTCCGCTTGAAAAATTAGACAGTAAGGTTGTTAAGGACTTTGAAATCTATATGCTCTCCAAAGGCAATGTTCCCAACACATCCTCCTTTTACATGCGCTGCCTGCGTGCCATCCATAAAAAAGCTGTTGAAAAGAGATTAATCCAATCTCCCGGTGAAAATATTTTCGCCCATGTTTACACAGGAATTGCTAAAACAAAAAAGCGTGCGGTGAAAAAAGAAGTGATTGAGGAA
>JAVBLQ010000075.1:0-20637 GCA_031553435.1 Bacteroidales bacterium
GCATTGCTCGTAGTGAAGAGGTGACAATGTGACAAACATCACTTCGTCACAGTTCTCCTTTCACAAGGGAGCGAAGCGACCTTCACCATTCACCTTGATATTGAGTCTGTTCAGAAAGGAGCCGATTCAAGATAATCCAAACTCTTCTTTACACTTTCTAATGGAGTATAATTATATTTTTCTACTTCAATGATAGAATATATTGCTCCCGCAACAGCAGCATTTTTATAGATTGCGTCAAAGCCAACCATTCCACTTTGACCTAGTTCTTTATGATCCTTGATGTGCAACAGAATAAACCGGCCGGGATAATTTTTGAAGTATTCCACCGGGCTTTTCTGTCCCATAACAGTCCAATACACATCCATCTGGAAGAAGACTTTCTTTGGATCCGTATTTTTCAGCATAAAATCATACATCACTTCCCCTTCTACCTGTTTGAATTCATGGGCATGGTTATGATAACCGAAGCGAATCCCTGCGGCATTACATTTTTCACCGATTTGGTTGTAATAATCACAATAAGCTTTCAAATCGGCTAATGTATTCGGCACCGACAGCCAGGGTGCAACTATATATTTTATACCGGCAGCCTTGTGCGCTGCAATACAGGTATCCCACCATTTCCAAACTTCTTCCCAGTTTGTTTTACTTACATCTTCGGCTAATCCATAGCCGGTATGGGACGAAATTGCATTCAGGCCCAGGGCTCCCAATTCTTTTTTGAATTCGGATGGAGACAATCCATAAAACTTTCCATCATTATAACCGGCCGCTTCCAGATCTTTAAATCCCAGCTTTGACAATGCAGTAATAGTCCCTTTGAAATCTTTATTGATATCATCGCGAACCGAATACATCTGAAGAGCAATCTTTTTTTCTGTTTTCGGACAGTCTGTTCGTTGAGCAGTAACTCTTTGTCCGTAGCCGGACAAAAAAATCATGCTCATCGCTGTTAATAATATGTAGTTGAATACTTTCATTGGTAATACTAAAAAATTGTTAAATTTTCACATTGAAATCGATATGAACTCTTTTGGGTGCACGGTGCACCATGCACCCAAAACATTCATAACGGTCAATCCATTATTTTGATTTTAATGTTCTTGAACCATACATCATCGCCATGGTCTTGCAATCCGATATAACCTTCATGGTTAGCTCCTCCGCAATTGTTCAACAATTCGAATGCCAATGGCCATTTTTCCTGACTGAACTTACTTTTTTGAAGCATCTCTGTCCATTGAGGAGTCCACAAATGATATTCCAGTACATTTTCTCCGTTTTGGTTATGAACAACTGTTCCTTTGTAAACCATAATTTTAGTGGTATTCCATTCTCCGAAAGGTTTCGCATTCTGTGGTTTGGCCGGAATCATATCATAAAGAGAAGATGACTGGCGGTTACCATCAACACCTAACTTCGCATCCGGATGGTTTTCATTATCCAATACCTGACTTTCAGGTGCAGAAATGTAAATAGGTTGGCCTTCCACTTCCTGTGCCAGGTAGAAAATTCCGGAGTTTCCACCTTTTGAAACTTTCCAATCGATGGATAATTCAAAGTTCTTAAATTTATGAGTAAAAATGATGTCTCCGCCTTCTTTTGACTGTCCTTCCCCTGTTCCCGAGCCATTAATTTTTATAGCTCCATTGTCAATAATCCAGCGTGGAGGAACATCTGCTTTATCATATCCTCTCCAACCGGTAAATGTTTTACCATCAAAAAGGGTGATATAGCCATCTTTGTCAGCTTTATAAGTTGAAATATCCACTTGAGGGTTGTCCAACAACTTATATTCCGGAGCTGCCGGAGTTTCAGTTGTGTCCTTTTTAGCTTCGGCATCCGTGCTTTCCTGTTGTTTCTGAGTGTTACCACCACATGCTACTAATGAACCCATTAATGCAAGACTTAAAAAATAACTAATCTTTTTCATGTTATTAATTTTATAATTCATTAAATTCTCCAGTTTTTTTATTTCTCTATTTCTTTAACTTTCAACTATGGCATCGCCGGAAGCGTCCATCCCTGTCTGTAGTTATGCTTAATTAATTCGGCAGCAAATGCTTTCGCGTTGATCGGATCTGTCATTGTTTTGTTAAAACTCGGATGGCCGTCTTTGATTGAGAAACCATCTTTAATAACAGTCTTAATAGTAGCGGTATCCGATATATTAGTGAATTGCATATTAGCACCATCCCATTCCAGTTCCTGGTTCAGTTCCTGCAAGCGGACGGCCAGTACACCCATTACCACCATTTCGTTCAACGGACCTGCCTGGCTGAATGGAGATGCAGTCTGTACCCGGCTTGACGGATTTTCCTGACAAGCACGCACCCAATCCATTGCATGTCCCAGCTTAACTTCTCTCATCACTTTAGGAGCAGACGGAGTCCTTCCCGATAATAACCAGGGATTCACGCCATAGCATCCGCAAATCAATGTGTCTTTTGTTCCGTGGAAAATAACGCCTCCTCCGGAATCATTCATATCGCGGCCTGCAGGGAAACCTTTCGGACGCATAGGTTTAATGCCACCATCATACCAATAAACTTCTACTTCAGGCATGGATACTCTCGGAAGATTTTCCCTTGCCGGGAAAGTATAACGAACCGATTGTGCATTGGGGGCGCAATCTGTTAACAGCAGGGTTGAACTTCCCTGTACTTTGGTTGGATAGCCTAATTTCAACGCTGCAAATACAGGTTGAAGTATATGACATGCCATATCTCCGAGTGCACCCGTTCCGAAATCCCACCAGCCACGCCAGTTCCATGGAGTATAAATTTCATTGTAAGGACGTTCTTTGGCAGGGCCTAAAAACAAGTTCCAGTCCAGCTTAGAGTGAGGCTTTTGAACCTGCTCCGGACGAGGAAGTCCTTGTGGCCAGATCGGGCGGTCGGTAAAAGCTTCTACCTTGGTTATTTCGCCGATTTCACCATTCCAGATCCATTCACAAATTTTGCGTACACCTTCGCCGGAAGCACCCTGATTACCCATTTGAGTGGCTAATTTATGTTTATCCGCCAAGCGGGTAAGCAAGCGTGATTCATACACACTGTGGGTTAAGGGTTTTTCCACATAAACATGTTTACCCATTGTCATGGCATCAGCTGCAACAATTGCGTGGGTATGGTCGGCAGTTGCCACCACAACAGCATCAATGGATTTACCCAGTTCTTCATACATTTTACGATAGTCGTAATACGTTTTTGCTTTGGGAAAATACTTGGCAACCCGGTCGCTGTACTTCCAGTCAACATCGCAAAGTCCGACAATATTCTGGCTTTCCAGTTCTTTCAATACATGAAAGCCTCTACCGCCCACACCAACTCCGGCAATATTCAGTTTATCGCTGGGAGCCGTATGTCCGAAACTTTTTCCCAAAACCGTACTGGGAACCACCGTTAGTCCTAAGGCTGCAATACCTCCTTTTTTGAGGAAAGATCTTCTCGAGATTGTATTTGACATGATTAATAAATAAAAGATTTATAAATAAGTATGTTTTAATAATTAGTTTATGCTTGAGTCAAATTACCTGGCCGGTAAGCCGTAACCTTCCTTCAGGGTTTTCCTGCGCTCAACAATTTCGTCCATGTCGTCTGTTTTTCCTATACATGGAGCTCCGTTTTTTATTGCATCATAAAACATTTCCCAGGCCATATCCGAAGCAATGACGCTATCTTTTACGGTAGGAAAACCCATATTTTTTCCTTCAAAAACAGATTGTGCGAAGGTATTCATCAAAATATCTATTTTCTTATCTCCGAATTCTTCTGTTTTTTGAATCGTTAGATTGATTCCGCGCAAATCAATAGTAGCATTTTTAAAGTCGTGAGACATCCGGGCAATTCCTTTTGTCCCGATCACATCAACATAGCAATTATGGGTCTGATCTTTAGCCATATGGCCATAAACAAATCCTTGCGTAATGTCAAATACCACGCCATTCCTGAATGTTCCGTGCACCTGTACCCACCAGGGGTCGGTATGGCTCCACATCCTCACCCCCTGTGCATGAAACTTGTCGTATTCACTTCCGGCATACCAACGGGCCACATCCACATAATGCATGCCGCAATCGTGAAAAGCCGGACCTTCTGGTTCATGTCCTTCCTGAGGCATGTGACCGGGAGTCATGTGTGCAATCCGGATAATAGCCAGTTCGCCTATTTCTCCTGATTTGATAAAGTCTATCATTTCCTTGTGATACCACGCATTACGGTTAAACATATTGACGGCAACCATTCTGTCACTGTTTTCCACCAAATCAACTATTTTCCACTCGGCATCGATATCCTCTGCAACGGGCTTTTCTGCAATGACATGCTTGTTTGCAGCAATGGCTTTCTTTATCTGCGAAAAACGCGAATCAGCCAGTGCAAACAGGCCTACTGCGTCAATATCCGGATCATTCATCAGAATATCTTCGTCATCAATAACAAACACTCCCGGATATTTTACTGCTGCTTCCATGCAGGCTTCCGGGTCATTATCACATATATATACCAAATCGTATAAAGGATTATTTAACAATTCTGAGCAGAACAATTGTCCCATTCTTCCAAAACCAATGGCACCTACTCTTATTCTTTTTTGAAACATATTAATTAATGAAAACTGATTATCATTTTATTAGTATTAGGATGGGGATGGGGCTGTTTTCCACTATCCATTGCAAAAATAGTATAAAATAATCGGAATATTTATCAAATATAGAATTATAAGATTGCTATTTTTGCGGAATGAATATCCGGCCACGAACCGGATTTAACAGCAAGAATGTATACTCCTTTTAACATATTAACATCAAGCGTGTGAGTATTCGATATATTCACAAACCGAGTATATAATAGTTGCCCGGAAATGGTACTCAGGCTGATCATTCCGGAAACAGGCTGTTCGCTGATGTTTTTCAGAATAATTTTCGAATCTTTTATTTCTATGGTTAAAGGGAAGTGAGTATCTGCTTTAACAGTTTCTATACTCATTGACTTTTCTCTTGAAAAGGTGTAGGCATAAAATAACCCTCCGGCCTTAGAACCGTTGTCTCCTTTAAGCCCTACCCTGAGTTTATTTTTTCCTGTACTGAGACTTGCCGGAATTTCATAGACAACATCATACAATTCTTCAGGCCGGTTCATATATAGTTCCTGAACAGCTATTTTTGTATTTTCGACCAGAATATCAAATTTTCTCCGGGAACTTTCACTTCCCCAATAAGAAAGTAAAAGATACATGGGTTTATCGGCCATGCAATTCATATCGAATGATAGTTGGTCGGATTCGTAAGTATCGATCCAGGGATGACCTTTGTGGGTGCCTCCCGAACCGTTGATTTCCAGTTTGTGTTGTGACAGGTAGGGACTTTTAGGCAGAAAATAGTCTGTAACGGTAATATTCTCAGCCATTTCTTTTTTCAGCATCATCCGGGCAAAGAAAATACCACCGGCCTTATTACCGGATTGAGCTTGCAGTTTAACGGTCACTTTATTTTTATCTTTTGTAAGATGGAAAGGAATGGAATATGTCCTGTCGAAATACTCGTTCGGTTTGTGTCCCGTCAATTCTTCTGTGGCAATTAATTCATTATCTATCAATATATTGAATTTGCGATCGCCGCCATCACTGCCCCAGTAAGTCAATAATAAACCGGCAGGAAGTAAAGGATCTACTTTCAATTCGAACGAAAAATAATCGTTAGTGTCGCACCATTTTTTGCCAAGGGATCCATCTCCTTTTCCAACTCCATTGCCTTTGAAATTGTGGTCTATCTCCGATTGTTGTTCATTCGGGTAGAAATAATCCAGGGTCAGGCGTTCAATTTCCCTCAACCGTTCCTGTTCGGCTTCATATTCTTCTTTGACGGCATCCCATTCTTCCGGACTGTAACAGTCTAAATATATGGAATAATATCCTTCATATTTTTTATAGAAAGGAATAAAGTCTACATTGGAAGGTAATCCTGTTTCCGTTTTGAAGGTTGTTTTATTTGTATCTGTCGGTTTTATCCATGAATAAATATCCGTACTTTCGTCCAACAGGGCAATTGTTTTTTCGTTGGGATTTGTAGTAGCTGCAAGCACTATCGGTCCATTCAGGAATGCCGTTTGGTGATCATCACCTAAAAGTAATTCTTTGCGGAGGCTTTTGTCCATTTCTATCTCAACAATATCATTGTTATTCCAGATCCGGTTGATGGAAATGTATGAACCGGGAACGCTGTTTATATTCTGTAGCTCTCCGTTAATTTTTATCCTGTAGAGTGATGTGGCCCATTCCGGATAACGAATATGTAAAGTAAAACGTTGCGGACCGGAACATGTAATTGTCAATTGTGATTTATCTGAATCGGGGAAGGTGGTTTCCTGCCTGATTTTCATGTTTTTCCTTGTCCAATCCAGCTCCGAAGCAATGAACAGATTTACATACAATTCGTTTTCATTCTCTGCATAAATTTCTTCCGCATATTTCACATGATTTTCAAATCCGGTTCCGACGCAACACCAGAAATCAACGTCTTTCGAACAAAAAGCTTTTTTGGAGTTGTATGCCAATGGCAAGTAATAGACTACCATTCCTGTTTCGGGATTTTGTGATGAGAGGATATGGTTGTATAACGCCCTTTCGTAAAAATCCATGTAACGGGCTGATGGCTCCCATGCAAAAAGGTGCCGGGTTAGTTTCAGCATGTTGTAGGTATTGCATGTTTCAGTAGTCTTATCAGACAAAGACAATGTTCCCGGAGCTTCGAAATGTTCATGATTGCTGTTCCCTCCGATACAATAAGAATGATCGTCGCGGATAATATCCCAGAAAAAGGTGGTGATTGTTTTATCTTTTTCGCTGTTCCTCAACTCATGAGAACGGGCTGCTCCGATTATTTTAGGTATTTGCGTATTAGCATGGAATCCGGACAGTTGATCTTTTCTTTCCGACAACGGGTCAAGCATTAATTTATGATAAAATTTATCAGCCAGTGCAAGATGCTTAGGGTTTCCTGTAATGGCATATATGTTATAAAGCGCATCATTGATTCCGCCGGTTTCACAATAGATCATTTTTTGCCATTGTTCGTCCGTCAGGTTTTTGAACTTCTCGCAAGCCCAGTCTGTCAGGTCGATTACTACTGTTTTAGCCGTTTCATTGCCAGTATAAAGATATGCATCGACCAGTCCGGCAAACAATTTGTGCAGGTTATACCAGGGCACCCATATTCCATTGACCCATCCGGTCGAGACTTCCCGGAAATCACCGCTTGCCATTTCGTTCCAGATTTTTTCTTTTCCGGGTACACCACCCACATAGCCTGTTCCGATGGCATCCTGACAACGTTTCAATTCATTGATGCAGTAATCTAACTTTGTTTTTACATCAACATCTCCCGTCGCAGCATACAGCATGGATAAAGCTGAGATATAATGTCCGAAACAAAAACCGCTTTGGGTTGAATTCTCCCAACCTCCATAAATTTCGCCCTTCACAGGCAATCCTGCATTTTCATGAAAACGATGAAGAAAACGGTTGGGCTCTAATTCCATCAACCATTTCCTGCCGGCCTCCATTGCTGTTTTAAACGGACCATCAAGCAGTTTGACCTGGGATAGAGGAAGAGGGTATGCCTTAATGGTTATTTGAGGCTGCACCTGCATCCGTGTATCGTTCAACAAAGGAACATAGCTTTGTGCTTTGACACTACCTACTGAAAATAAGGTGACAAATAGTAATAAGATAAGACTATTCAAAGTTTTTTTCATGGAAATAAATGCTTGTTTTTTTTAACACAAAGATGGTGATAATGATTGAAACAATGTTTATTGTAAATTACCAAAAAAGGAACCTGAATTACCGAATGAAGGAAATACACATGAAAAAACGGTCTGGTAGCGGATCCGGCAAAAGAAGACAGACAAAGACAAAAAGACATCAAGATCGTCTTTCAATCTATAAAGTCTATTCTATCATCTTTATTCTTTGTTCTCATGTCTGTTCAAATTAAATCTTAAAAATTAAACCTTAAACTAAATAATATTCACATCTTTGTAAAATAATCTAATAAATAATCTGATGAAAAACTTACTCTTATCTTTAATGATGATTATTGCCGTATTTCCAGCATTTTCTCAAAACACAGAGGAACTTTCCGGGGAGAACAATTCCATCTTGGAAAATATCATGGACAATATGGTCTACGTGGAAGGCGGAACATTCACTATGGGAAGCAAAGGCATTAATGCCTATAAAGATGAAAAGCCCGCCCACCAGATTACTGTCAGTAGTTTCTACATCAATAAATACGAAGTAACACAAAAACAATGGGTAGCACTGATGGGTAGTAACCCTTCTTATTTTAAAGGAGATGATCTTCCTGTCGACCAGGTAAGCTGGGATGATGCTCAGGAATTTATCAGCAAATTGAACCAACTGACAGGAAAGAAATACCGTTTACCTACAGAAGCGGAATGGGAATTCGCAGCTATTGGAGGAAATAAAAGTAAAGGGTATAAATATGCCGGCAGTAATGACCTTGATTGTGTAGCCTGGTATGGAAGAAACAGTGAACTCCAACCTCATCCGACAGGTCAAAAACAGGCCAATGAATTAGGTTTGCATGATATGAACGGGAATGTATGGGAATGGTGCAGTGATTGGTATGGTCGCTATACATTTACACCCCGGACCAATCCGTCGGGTCCTTCATTCGGCTTTTGCCGTGTGCTTCGGGGAGGCAGTTGCGACAGCGTTGATTCGAGTTGCCGTTTCCGGATGGCGAATGCTCCTGGCGATAGGCACTGTTATTGGGGTTTCCGGCTTGCACTCGCAGAATTTTAAATACAAAGACACAAACAGTAGATTGCAAGTACTATTCACCATTCATATCGGTCACATTTTGAAAAATAAAACAGTTTCTTATATTTGCAAGAAATTAATCGAAAATCGAATTTCAAATCAATGATCATGAAACATATTATTTTTTTACTTTCTTGTCTCCTTATATTTTCTGCAAAAAGTTATTCCCAGGTAGATAAAAAATATCTAACAGGCGCAGTTCCCGAGGTCAACGGAAAGGTCATTTTTAGTGAAACTTTTGATTTACAAGGAATTTCAAAAGCCCAGATTTATGACAGAGCCCTGAATTGGACAAATACGAACTTCAATACTACAGATAATCGTATAGCCTATACAGATAAAGAAAAAGCGATTATTTCATGCAGAGGCCTTACCGAATTGATGTTCTCGTCGGGAGCTTTATCTCTGGACAAGGCATTCATGACTTTCCAACTGAATCTTTTTTGTGAAAATAATTCATGTAAAGCCGAGATCAGATCTATTTCCTATTCCTATCCTGTTTCGAATAAAAAAGAACCCGAAAAATATTCGGCCGAAGAGTGGATCACAGACAAAGAAGCTGTAAACAAAGATAAATTGTATAAAAGCAATGGAAAATTCAGGATTAAAACTATTGATTTTAAAGACAAACTCTACAATACGCTTTATTCGACATTATCGACCGGGAAAATGAGTTATTTGTATGAAGTGGAAATAAAAAATGGACCCGAAATTTCTTATAAACCCGTTCAAAACACCAGTGATGTTGTGGAAACGAAACCAACACCTCAATCCCCATCATCAGCACTTCAATCTACAGCCGGCTTGTCTTCATATAAAAAACTGGATCCGGAAAAAATACCGGGAAATATCATCAAAATGCTATCCAATGACTGGATGCTAATCACCGCAGGCAATGATTCCGGCTTTAATATGATGACTGCCAGCTGGGGTGGCTTGGGTTACCTTTGGGAGAAGCCTGTTGCATTCTGTTTCATCAACCCTGCCCGGTATACTTATCAACTCATGGAAACAAACAATTACTATACATTATCCTTTTATACAGAGGCTTATCGTGATGCATTGAAGTATTGTGGCAGTACTTCAGGGAAAAACAGTAATAAAGTTGAGGGTTCCGGACTCACTCCAATCACCCTTCCTTCTGGAGCTAAAGCATTCAGCGAAGCCTGGTTGATCATTGAATGCAAGAAAGTGCTGGGACAACAAATTACCAAAGATGCCGTCTTCGACGAAAAAGTAAAGGAGAACTGGACTTCAGAAGGCAAACAATTGCATAAAATGTATGCGGGAGAGATTGTGAATGTTTGGGTCAAATAAATCAATTCTTCACTTTAACTCTAAATAAGTCCAAACCGGATAATGATCCGAATACTTGATCTTATCGACAGTACAGTTATAGGCTTTTATATTTTTGCTATGAAAAATATTATCTATCCTGAACCAGAACTTATTTTGATTATAAGAAATTCCGGGACCGAATCCGGTTTCCGCAAAAGAATCGATTAAATTGCCTTTGATTTTTTTCCTGGCATATGATATAGGCGTATCATTAAAATCTCCACACACAATGACATACGGATTTGTGTGTTGACTGAGTTCTTTTTCAATAATTTCGGATTGTTCCGCTCTGGCCTTGAATGCAGGCTTTAATTGTTTGACAGCTTTTTCGGTCATCACATCCAATTTTTTTGAATCAAATTCCTGACTGATTACAGAAGCATATTGAGCCCTGTCTTCCATTGACAAGCGGTTGGTTTCAAGGTGCACATTGAGCAAAGTCACTTTTTTCCCCTTGACATTCAACTCTGCCAGAAAAGCGCCGTTATTGATGCTTTTCATAGGAATCTGATGAATGCTTTCAATGGGATATTTGGAAAATATAGCGATCCCGAATTTTTCAGAAGTAGGCGTAAGTCGTATCAAATGTTGGTAAGGATAAGTTTTGAGAGCCTCTTTTACTTCTTTTTCACTTAAAAGTCCGTCGATTTCATAAGTGCAATATTCCTGTAAACAAACAATATCTGCCTTGCTATTAACAATATATTCCAGCACACGATTCGGACTGTTGGGTTTATGCGCTTTAGCATGAGCAAATCTCATCACATTGTAGGTGAGTATTTTGACACAATCGTCCGGAACTTTTTTTGTTTTAGAATGAAGTGGAAAATAAGTTGTAATAGCAGAAATACAGATCATAAAGGCGATCATATCTACAATGACATATTTCCATTTAAGGACAATAATCCACCAGACCAAAAACAAAACATTGACTGCCAGGATCAATGGAAATGCCATCCCCAGAAAAGAAAAGAAGACTGCTTTTTCCGGTGAAATATAATCCGAAAATGCCGATAATATCAGAAAAATTATGGCAACTAAATTCATAATAAATACCGAAGAGTGAAATATTTTAGCCAATAACTTCATATCCTATTTTTTACTTGCGTCAAATAATCGCTTTTTTTCATCATTATTCAAACTACCATAGCCTGACTTTTTTATTTTATCCAGAATCCGGTCTATTTCATCCGATTCCTCCTTTTTTCTGCTGTTATATTCGTAATCCGTTTCCGGTCTTCTGATTGTCATTTTCTTTTTAGGAGGTTTTTTCTTAAAAAGATTACTGATTCCATCCATCAATTTATTTAAGGAAGAAGTAATATCTCTTCCTTTTTTATAAAAAATTGCAAAAATAATCCCCGCAGCAATACCCCCCAGATGGGCTATATGACCCCCAATATTATCTGAAAGAAGACCATCCCCTTTTGAAGGAGCCATGGCAATTATATCCAAAACTACTATAACGATAGCAATGTAATACAACTTAACACGACCTAAAAACAACAGGTTTATTTCATAATCTTTTCTATAAAAAGATGTTGCAAAAACAATTGCCATAATTGAAGCCGATGCCCCGATCAAAGGCGTGCCGACATAAGGTGCAAAATAAGGAAAAACATTATAGGAAACAATAAAAAATAAAGCTCCGGTCAATCCCCCAATGATATATAAGCCAAAAAATTGTTTCGGATTAAAAAACAACAAAAATATTTTGCCGAACCAATATAACCATAATAAATTAAATCCGATATGCAAAATTTTGGTATGCACAAACATATATGTCAGCAAAGTCCATGGCTTTGATATTAATTGTGGTATAGATGACGGCAATTGCAGATAATACAACAATGACCATTCGCTGTTAAACAAGGTTGCCAACAAGCGAAATAAAAAGATTACGATAAATACAACAATATTTATAGCAATCAGGTTCGAAAATATTGTTTTTTGCTTGAAAAAATCTTCTATATTATTGAATACGGAAGCCATCGTTTTTCTTCGTTTTCTGCCAATATTTGATCAAAATAAAACCAAAAATCATGCCGCCAAGATGAGCGAAATGAGCAACATTGTCCCACTCGAAATTACCGATTCCTAATAAAAGTTCAACTAATCCATAGCCGATTACCATATATTTTGCCTTGATAGGGACAGGGATAAACATAATCATCAAAGGCACATCAGGGAATAACATTCCGAAGGCCAATAATAAACCAAAAACAGCTCCGGATGCCCCCAGCATAGGGCCGTTAAACAAAGCATTCAACTCTGCCATTACCGGATCAACATAATTCTGATGTTGGAGCAGCGCTTTCCATCCTTCATTCACAATCAGGTTAAAACCTTCAGGAGATACTTGAGGAATCAATGATTTTATTCTCAAATAATATACCAACATTTGAATAAGTCCGGCGCCCAATCCGGTTACCATATAAAAAATAAAATACCGTTTCTGTCCCCAATATCTTTCCAAAACAGATCCGAACATGAAAACGGCAAACATATTGAAAAAAATATGTGCAGGAGATGAAATATCATGCAAAAACATATAGGTAATAACCTGATGCAATTTGAACCGCTGCGATTCAAAATAGTGAAGACTGCATAGATCAACCAGGTTGATTCCAACTTTGGGTAGAATCAAAGAAGCCAGCCACACCAAGACATTGATTATGATAAGGTTTCTTGTAACAGAAGGGATTTGCTGTAGAAAATTATTTCTTTGAGAATACATAGGTGTAAATACAATTTAATTTGCAAAGCTAAAGAATTTTTCTTTCACAGGATTAAAAATTTAACGATTTCACTTTTTTTCCGTAAAAAACATTCATATTGTTAATTTCAGTTTAATTATTAGTGAAGGTCGCGTTGTCCATTGCGAAGAACTGACAAGGTGACAGGATGACTTTTGCCACCCTGCCACTTCGTCTCTTTTTCTTCACTAAACCTCTTAAAATCATAAAATAAACTATAAATTGCCGTCATTTCCCATTTTTTATTAAAAAAAATGAACTTTATTGATTTTTTTTCGTTCAAATGTTTGAATGTTAGCGCCATATGATATATATTTGGTGCATAATCTAAAATTTCCAAATGTTTAATTAGAACAAACTCTTTTTTATGAACAAGACAGATCTCATCAATGCAGTTGCAGCCGAATCAGGTCTTACAAAAGTAGACTCTAAAAAGGCAATCGATGCTTTCATGAAAGCAGTTTCGGGAGAACTCAAAAAAGGCGGAAAAATTGCCTTAGTTGGATTCGGCAGTTTCTCTATCACTCAAAAGAGTGCAAGAACAGGTGTCAATCCCAAAACGAAAAAACCTATCAAAATTGAAGCTAAAAAAGTAGTAAAATTCAAAGCTGGATCTGATCTGGCAAGTGTCGTAAAATAAATTTCGATTTTGGATGAAATAAAAAAGGATATCTGACCACTTTGTCAGGTATCTTTTTTTGTTTTAAATATGCTATCTTTGTGAGCTCAAATCACCAACTAACTTTTTATGAACATTCAGGAAAAAGTTCAAAAAGCCATAGAAAAATTGTATGGAACAGCATTGAATGCATCCCAGGTACAATTACAAAAAACAAAAAAAGAGTTCAAAGGACATTTGACTTTAGTAGTATTCCCGTTATTGAAAATATCCGGGAAAAATCCGGAACAAACAGCTCTGGAAATCGGAGAATATTTACTCAAAAACGAATCTGTATTTGCCGAATTCAATGTAATCAAAGGTTTTCTCAACCTCGTTATTGCTCCGGCATATTGGATTGAAATTCTAAATACGATCAACAGTCAGGCTCATTATGGCACCAAAAATGCGGATTCCAATGCGCCATTGGTCATGATTGAATATTCTTCTCCCAACACAAACAAACCACTTCATTTAGGACATGTCCGCAACAATTTGCTTGGATATAGCCTGGCAGAAATTATGAAAGCCAATGGATACAAAGTCGTTAAAACCAACATTGTAAACGACAGAGGAATTCATATCTGCAAATCCATGTTAGCATGGAAAAAATGGGGTAACGGAGAAACTCCGCAATCTTCCGGTAAAAAAGGAGACCACTTGATCGGCGATTATTATGTGCTTTTTGATAAAGAATATAAAAAAGAATTAAAAGAACTCCAGGCAAATGGTTTAAGTGAAAAAGAAGCCGAAGTCCAATCCGCATTAATGGCTGAAGCCCGTGAAATGCTTCGCCAGTGGGAAGCCGGCGATCCGGAAACCGTAGAACTCTGGAAAACCATGAATTCATGGGTTTACACCGGATTCGATGAAACATACAAAGCTTTAGGCGTTGATTTCGACAAAATATATTATGAATCGGAAACATACCTGGATGGAAAAGAAAAAGTACTCGAAGGCTTAAACAAAGGCGTTTTTTATCAAAAAGAAGACGGTTCGGTTTGGGCCGATCTGTCTGCCGACGGTCTGGATGAAAAATTATTGCTTCGCAGTGACGGAACTTCCGTTTATATGACTCAGGACATCGGAACCGCCAAACAACGTTTCGACGATTATCCTATCAATAAAATGATTTATGTGGTTGGTAACGAACAAAACTACCACTTCCAGGTATTGTCTTTATTATTGGACAAATTAGGATTTGAATTTGGAAAAGGTTTAGTCCATTTTTCTTATGGCATGGTCGAACTTCCTGAAGGAAAAATGAAATCCCGCGAAGGTACAGTAGTTGATGCCGACGATCTGGTCACAGAAATGATTGAAACAGCACGCGAAACTTCCAACGAATTGGGCAAACTGGACGGATGTAGTCCCGAAGAAGCTCAAAAAATATCCTACACCGTCGGACTGGGAGCATTAAAATATTTCATTCTGAAAGTGGATCCCCGCAAAAATATGGTATTTAATCCCAAAGAATCCATTGATTTCAATGGGAATACAGGACCATTTATCCAATATACTTATGCCCGGATACAATCAGTCTTACGTAAAGCTACTGAACAAAATATTCTTTTACCGGTAGAAATAAACAAGAATATTCTCATCAATGAAAAAGAACAATATTTGGTTCAATTACTTTCCGAATTCGAAGGAGTCGTGAAGGAAGCTGCCGAATCATACAGTCCTGCGATAATAGCCAATTATATTTATGAATTGGCCAAAGAATATAATCAATTCTATCACGATTATTCTATATTAAGAGAAGAGAATAAAGAGATGAAAGATTTCCGTTTGATGCTTTCCGCTAATATCGGGAAAGCAATCAAAACCGGATTTTCACTATTGGGAATTGATGTTCCGGAAAGAATGTAGAAAATCTCTAGTTGAAGGTTTAAGGTTGAGAAAAATCAACCTTAAACCTTCAACCTTTAAATATCATCTTCTGCCTAATTTGGGACGATCCCCTTCTTCTTTCTTAAAATTATGAAATTTTTGAGTTTGAGCTTGTCCTCTTATCCGTGAATTTTCCGAGCGGTTAAGTCCCTGCTGTACATTGCCGGAAGAAGAATGATGTTCTGTGTCAAAAGTCTGATGAGTACTACCACCTAAATTCTGTTGATGAGTAACTCCACCGACATTTTGCTGACGGGTTGCACCTCCAGGATTTTGTTGATGAGTAGTTCCACTCAGATTTTGTTGATGTTGTTCTCTGATCGGTTGTTGACGGGTAGCGCCTCCCAGATTTTGCTGATGAGTGGCAGTATGATGTTCTGCTCCACTCAAATTGGAATTCTGCCATTGTTTTGTAGCATTATTATAATGGCTCCAGGTCCCGTTTTCATTTTTTCTATAAACATTTCCGTCATGTCCGGCATATACTCCATTATTATATGTATGAATATTTCCGGCAGGTCCACGGGTAATAACGCCTTCACGCCCTCCTGAAGTTTGATAAGCAAATGCAGAACCACCACGAGTTGAAACATGAGCCGAGCGCGCCCAATCCGATCCGTGACTTACCGCAGAATGTCCCCATTGAGCATATGGATTATGTGCTTGTGATGTATGCCCGTAGCTTCCAGTCCAGGGATTGTAAGTATTAGCTGCCGAACGACCTCCATACCAACCTTGTACACTGGCCGAACGTCCGTATCTTCCTGTTACGGGATTATACCATGCTGAAGTTCCTACGCTTCCGTAAGGACCATACGCTCTACGACCTGTAGCCCATCCGCCTGTCCAGGGATTGTAAACTGCTCCTCCGCCATAAGTATATGGCCAGGGACGATAAATCGGATATAATGCATGAGGAGGATAATAAATATACGGAGGATAATACCATCCGGTTCCATAAACTATGGCAGTACTAATAATGGCCCCAACAGCGGCTCCAATGATAAATGCTCCCAGATATCCTCCGGTTGAACTGGATTCGACCGTTGTTTCTGTGGGATTGGTTTGTGTTACATAAGTCACATTGTATACCGGAGAACTAGGCGGTATCGTATATATTTCCGACGGTACCGAATCCGCAGTCTTCCACGGCCCGTTGGGAGAAGAAGAAACAAACCATACTGCCTGGAAACACATATAGTACAGATCTCCGACTTTTATTACTTTATCTTGTGTATTGGTTGCATATTGCATTTTTGTACCTTCGATCGGGGCGAATTTAGGATCTCCATCGTAAGTAGCTTTAGCCTGCGCCTCAGCTTCCGCACGGTTTACTACTACAGTTGTTGGTATTTGAGCCAGTAATACGGCATCTGAAGCTTCCACTGTTCCGGGAACGGAAGAAAGCACATGAGCCATCGGAGAATCTTCCGGAATTTTCTTAAAATCATTAGGAAGATTATTTCCGGCATAACTCCAAGGACCTCCGAATTGTTTAGAACGGAACCAACGACCGGAAAGCAGAATATAATAATTATTGTCTGCCTGATCTAAAAATAAATCATTCTCTGTATTGCTTACATATAACAATTGAGTCCCTGATATTTTTGAAAATACCGGTGCGCCTTCCGTCAATATCAATTCTGCGGGAACATTACTATAAAACACTGTAGGAGCTGTCATTCCTGTAGGAGGCGGTACCATTTTGATTACATCATCAAAATTTTGCCCTGAAGGAAGAGACGACATATCTTTAGGCAAAGAGGTGGTTTGAATCCATCCGCTACTTAAACTTTTTGAAGTAAGCCAAGCATTGTCGGCCAGCAAATAATATTGTTTTGTATTTTTATCCTGAAACAAATCCCAGTTGGTATTAACGACAAATTGCAGATTAGTTTTTTCAATAGGAGAGAAAACCGGATCGCCATCAACAATTAATAAGATCGCCGGACTGGCACTGTAAAAAATCTTCGGAGGATCATTTTTTACATTAACAGGTTGAGTTCCTGTTTGAGTAGTATTATCCAAATCTGCTAAAATACGATCCATTGAAATAGTCTCAGAACCTGTCGGCACCAAACTCTGAAAGACTTTTTTCATATCTTCTGATGTTTTTTCATCCAATGAAGGGAAACGAATATCTGTATATTCAATATTATGCAAATAAGTAGTATGGGCATCTTTATCTGTTTTAGTATCGCATTTGAACGAAGCAACACCAAGCACTTCCTGCCCACCTTCCGGAGTCAAAGAAAAGGCAAAACGTCCTTCCAAGGTCTTGTAATTATCCCATTTATCAATTTGAGGTTGATAATAAACCAAAGTCGATTTATTATCCGTTGCCTGACGCGGCCAGCCTATATCCTGCGCAACATCAGCACTCGTAGCCTGAGGCGATGAATTGGTATGCGAACAGCTAACCAACAATATTGCAATTAATAATGCTATAAATGAGTGATTCATAACTATAAGTTTTTGTTGTTTCAAAAAGTGACCAATGTGAATGTTTTGGGTGCATGGTGCACGGTACACGGTGCACGGTCGGTTTATCAGATGTAGTGCATTGTCAGGCGTAAGCAATTCGTGCACCCAAAAATATTCGTATTGATTTCAATAAGAATAACAAAATAAAAAGGAAAGAGTTTTTGAAAAACGAAAAAAAGGCGGAGACTATTTATTGAATCACTTTTTCCTTATAGAAATAATGAATCGTTTAAGAAATGACTCATTAGACAAAAAAACAGTGGCTTTAGCACTCATTAAAGGATTATAATTGAATTCATAATTATTTGTTGATTTGAAACCGTTTTCCAAGCATATTTCCACTCTTTTACAGCCATCTTCGCTTTCAGGGAACGGATAAATTTTTGAAATTTTCCCATCAATAAGTCCATATTTTTTTGCCGGAAAATCCATCAATTCTATCTTTACATTTTGATCTGACTTTATTCTGTTTATTTTTTCTTGAAGGACAAATATAATTCCATATACATTTTGAATATTTTTCGGAACAATTGAAAATAAAACCTCTCCTTTATTGACAAAAGATTTATCACGGCAATTGACTAACAATCGTCCTTCAGATTGAGATTTGATCAATACAATAGTATCATTTACCCCTTTAAATAAGGCCAATATTTGTTTTTCCCTGATATTTTCCGGACAATTTTTTAATTCTATAAAACCATTTTCCGGAGCTTTAATGAGTTCGCTTTCCGGAGAAGTGTATAAACAGACCGGCATGGTAAGTGTTTCAGGATAAGGTATAAAATATGCGCCCAAAAACACAATGACAATGACTAAAGATATAATAGTTATACCTATTCTCAATAACACCGGCGGAACTTGTCCAACGATATTGCGAACTTTTTCACTTCGTAGTTCAATATCATTTTTATTTTCAGCCATAATTGATTAATTTCCAAGTTCTAACTGGTTTTTCACTAATTCGTAATACTTTCCTTTCAACCGGGTTAAAGTTTCATGGTTGCCATGTTCCACAATTTCACCGTTATCTAAAACAATTATCTGGTCAGCATTTTTTACTGTACTCAAACGATGGGCTACGATCACAACTGTTTTACCTTCGTAGAATTTTGATAAATTTTCTATGATCACTTTTTCATTATTGGCATCCAAAGCATTGGTCGCTTCATCAAAAAATAAAAACTGGGGATTTTTATAGACTGCTCGAGCGATTAATAAGCGTTGACGCTGTCCTTGGCTGATCCCCTGACCTTCCTGTCCGACTTTTGTATTGTAAGATAAAGGTAATTGGGTAATGAAAGTATCAATGTTGGCAACCTCGGCTGCATGACGTAGTCGATCAATATTTATTTCTTCATCAGAAACAGCTATATTTCGGGCAATCGATTCTGAAAAAACATATCCATCCTGCATCACAGCACCACATTGACTGCGCCACCAAGTTAAATTAAACTTATCTAAAAATTGATTTCCAACAGTAATTTCTCCTTCAACCGGAGAATAATGTCCCAATAAAAGTTTTACTAATGTAGTTTTACCGCTCCCGCTCGCGCCAACAATAGCAGTTATTTTTCCCTCCGGTATTTCCAGATTGATATTATTCAATACTTTTTTTGAATTTGGCCCTTCATATTGAAACATCAAGTTTTGAACTTGTATTGTTTTGTTTGCTTTTTCCGTAAACGATGATATAGTTTTATGTTCATTTTCTTCATTTTCTCGTTCATGTATTTCATTCATCCGTTCTAAGCTGATGCTTACATCTTGCCATTGATATATGAAACTCATGATTTGTTCAACAGGGGAATTCAGTTGCCCAATAATATATTGAACAGAAAGCATCATTCCTAAAGTAAGCTCTCCATGTATCACGGAAGTTGCTGCCAGTACAGTTATCAAAATATTTTTTATTTCATTGATAGTTATACTTCCGGCTTCTTGTACTTGTTGCATAGAAAGAGTTTGTAGATTCACGTCAAAAAGATCTGCTCGCACATCTTCCCATTCCCAACGTTTCCGTTGTTCACAACCTTGTTGCTTTATTTCTTGCATGCCATTGATCAGTTGGTGAATTTTTGTCCGGTTTAAGGCTTGTTGTTCAAAATATTTGTAATCCAGGATTTTTCTTTTTTTCAAGAAAAACAAAAACCATACACCATAAATGAGACTTCCAATGATAAATAATAGAAATATCTTTATATTGTATATTAATAAAACTATTCCAAATACAATAAAACTAAATAAGGAAAATAATAAATTTAAAGTTTGTGCAGTAAGAAAACGTTCGATTCTACTGTGGTCATCTATTCTCTGCAATAAATCACCTAAGAGTTTAGTATCAAAAAAACTCATAGGAAGTTTCATCAATTTAATAAAAAAATCTGATATCAGAGAGATATTTATTCGTGTGCTAATATGAAGTAGAATCCTCCGACGAATAAAATCAATGCTTGTTCGACCCGCTAATAGCATCAATTGAGCCAACAAAATCAACCATATAAAACCGATATTTTGATTTACAATTCCATTGTCAACAATCGCTTGTGTTAAAAAAGGGAAAGTCAATTGAAGCAAACTTCCAACTAATAAACCTATAATTAGTTGTCCAAAAAAAACTCTATGGTTTAGAAAATATTTTGAAAGAAAATTTATTTT